>JBAZZN010000297.1:0-3938 GCA_041658815.1 Thermoplasmatota archaeon | reverse complement strand
CCTGGAACGGCAAGCCGTTCATCGCCCGCGTCGCCGACGCCATGCGGCCGCACGTGGACCGGCTCGTCGTGGCCTCGCGGCACGATATCGATCCCTCCGCCTACGCCGCGGTCGTGCCTGACGCGTCCATCCTGCGGGACCCCACGCCGTTCCCGGGGCCAGTCGATGGGCTGCGGCGCGCGCTCGCGGACGACGCATCGGAGCGCGTCGTGGTAGCGGGCTGCGACTCGCCCGCGCTCTCCCCTGGCGTCGTAGGCCGCCTCCTCGACGCGGCTGCCACTGGAGCGGGGCTCAGCGTCCTCGACCACGAGGGAAGCACGATCTACTCTGTCTTCGCGGGAATCACGCGCCTCGTCAAAGCACGGTGCCAGCAGGACAGGCTGCGCCACGTCACGAGCGGCGCTGCACGAGTGACAGTGACTGGGGGAGGGTTCAACGTGAACGCCCAAAGGGAGGCCTTGGGGGTTTGCCCCCCAGAGTCGTCGTGAAGTCGGAGGCTTGGGCACCACGCACGTCGCAACGGGCACGTCATCCAAGCTGAAATAAGCAAACATACTTATCCTAAGGCATCCCACAGGATGCCCATGAGCGTGAACATGACGCTCGCCCTTCCGGACGAGATCCACGAGAAGATGCGCCGCCACCCAGGAGTCAAGTGGGCTGACGTGGCCCGCAGGGCCTTCCAGCAGGAGTTGGACAAGCTCGAAGTGCTTGACATGCTCCTGGTCGATTCGAGGATGACGGATGAGAAGGCCGTCGAGTGGGGCCGCAAGCTTCGACACGGCGCGGCGAAACGCGCCAAGGCCTCCCGCGCAGCGCACAGCCGCAAGGCCCCCAGGAAGGGCGGCGGTGCCGAAGCGTGAAACGATTCGTCGTGGACGCGAACGTGCTGATGGCCGCGCTCAAGCGGGATGGCCGGGTGCGCGGGCTCCTCCTCGCTGCCCCCCCGCACGTCGCGTTCTATGCGCCCGAATTCCTTTTCCTGGAGATCGAAGAGCACTTGGATGAGCTTGCAGAGGACGTGGGCGTGCCGCGCCTCGCGATCGAAGCCGTCCTACGCGCCCTTCGCCCACGGATCACCGTGATCCCCCCCGAAGCGACGGAGCACGTCATCCACAATGCGAGACTCCTCGCGCAGGGGGCGGACGCGCACGGCGACGAGGAGTACGTTGCACTCGCGCTCGCGATGGACGCGCCGATCTGGTCGTTCGACAAGGACTTCGACCGCGTTCCAGGCATCAGGCGAGTCGAGTCGAAGACGGTTGAAGAGGCGTTCGCGGACGAGTGAACAAACATGAAACCGCGCGTCTCCATCGTCACTGTGGGCCACGTGGACCACGGCAAGAGCACGCTCCTTGGGCGCCTCCTCGTGGCCAAAGGCGTCGTGTCGCACGAGGAGATCGCGCGTTACGAACGGCAGGCCGACCTCCTGGGAAAGGCGTCATTCAAGTACGCGTGGGCGCTCGACAAGAGCGACGAATCTCGCGCGCGCGGACTCACGCTCGACCTCAACTACGCTGACTTCGCGACGCGCAACCGCAAGGTCCACCTCATCGACGCGCCAGGCCACCAGGACTTCGTGCGCAGCATGATCAGCGGGACGACGGGGGCGGACGCCGCGCTTCTTGTCATCGACGTCGCGGAAGGCGTGATGCCGCAGACGCGAGAACACGCGCAGCTCGCGAACGCGATGGGTTTGCGCCAGGTGATCGTCGCACTCAACAAGATCGACCGCGTGGGCTACGACGCGAAGAAGATATCGCAGGCCGCCGCTGCCGTCCGGGACTTCCTGGGAGCCTTCGGCTTCGACCGCATCGACGTCATCCCCGTCTCGGCGTGGGAAGGGGAGAACCTCACGACGCGCACCGCGGTGATGTCGTGGTACAAGGGGCGCACTCTCGAAGAGGCGATCGATAGCCTCGACGTGCGCGCGCCGGCTGGCGAGGGCGCGTTGCGCCTGCCCGCGATGGGCATCCTCTCCGTCGATGGCGTGGGCACCGTGCTCATCGGCCGCATCGAGCGCGGCACGCTGCGCGATGGCATGGAGGTCGCCATCGAGCCCGCGGGGAAGATCGCGACGGTGAAGTCGATCGAGATCCACGGCCAAAGCGTCGGTGACGCCACCGCCGGCGACACCGTCGGCGTCGCGCTGCGCGGCGTCGGGCGCAACGACATCGCTCGCGGGGACGTGCTCGGCCCGGTCGATGAGCCCCCAGTCGAGGTCGATGCGTTCACGGCGCGCGTCGCTATCACGGGCGACGTCGGGAACGCGGGCGTCGGTTGGTCGCCGATGATCCACTGCCACGCGGCCTGCGTCCCCGTGCGCCTCGCCGAGGTCCTCGCGCGCATCGACCCGACCTCAGGTGAAGAAGAACCCGTCACGCGACCGTATCTCACGAAGGGTGACGTCGCACGAGTGAGCTTCGTGCCCCTGAAGCCCCTCGTCATCGAGGGCGCCGCCGCGGGCCCCGCGCTTGGCCGCTTCGCGTTGCGTCTTGGTCGCTTGACAGTCGGCGCGGGCTCCTGCATCGGTGTGACGCCCCACGAGAAAGACGTCGCCGCAGGGCCGAAGAACGCAGGCTTCTCTTTCAAGCACGAGAAGACCGGCACGGCCGCGCGGCGCAAGAAGGAGAAGGAGGTCGCCGAGGCGCGCGACATCCACGGAAGGCCCATCGAGCGCGGCAAGAAATGAACTCTGGGCGCAGACTCATCCCAAGTTCGGGTTCTTGGCTTCTTTGTGTCATGGCGTAGGGGGCGCCACGCCAAGAAACAAAGACGCCAATACGCCAACGAGCCCGCAACAGGTGGCACGTTCTGGCGCTCGTAGCGTGGTCTCGTGAGGGACGGCCAGGTGCCAGTCATCCACCCCCCTCCCCCATCAGGGTTAAGGACACGCAAAGTTCTGCCGCGCACGAGTGCTGCTCGCGTGGCGCACGCACGCAGCCGTGGGGACGAAACGATGTTCGGACAAGGCAAGCTATCGGCCGTCGAGAACCTGAAGGAGCCGCGCATCCACGCACTGCCGCACCAGACCATGCTGGTCACGACGGCGACGGGGGACCCTGCCAAGACGAGCGGAGCGGCGATATCAAAGCTGTTCAAGGCGTACTTCCGCATCCGCGGCGCGGTGGGCGCTCCGCGTGCTGTCGCACCTCGCGCGCGCTGGCCCACGCCGTTCGACGCGCCGCGTGAGTCGTGGGTGGGCCATTTCGGCTTGCCGCTCCCAGCGGGGGCCCAACGGACGATCAGCGAGCGCGGCGGTATCGGATTCCCCGACGTGACGATCGAGACTTGGGACTATGGCGAGGTCGCCGAAGTGCTCCACGTGGGCCCCTACGAGGATGAGGCGACGACCGTCGCAAGGCTCCAGGGTTTTCTGGACGCCCAGGGCTACCACATCGTGGGCCCGCACGAGGAGGAGTACGTGAAGGGGCCCGGAATGATCTTCCGAGGCGATCCCAAGAAGTACCTGACGGTCCTCCGATATCAGGTGACGAAGAAGAGGTGAGGCCCCCCTCCCGCGCGTTCGCGAGAGGGGCGGCCACTGCGTCAGGTCAGTGTGCGGCCTTACGTGCGCCGCGCCCTTGCGAGGGCGACCGCCACGAGACCGATCGCGAGCAGCCCGACGCCCACACCCGGTCCCGGCGTCTTCGCGGCCGGCGTGCTGGAGGCTGGTGGTGGCGTGCTCGCTGCTGGCGTGCTGGTGGCTGGCGGGGAGGTCGGCGTGGGCGTTACCGGAGTGGGCGTGACCTGCACTGGGGGCGCCTTGAACTCGACCGTGTGCGGGGTGCTCCGCACGTGGTCTCCGCCGCCAGAGTTGTTGAAGACGCCCACGGCGAAGGCGTAGGTGCCGCCTTCGTTGAACGTGATGTCGTTCGCGTCCGTCGTGTTGAGGGCGCGCCTCATCTCGAGCGTCCAGGCGCCGGATGCCCAGGAGT
>JBAZZN010000296.1:0-3974 GCA_041658815.1 Thermoplasmatota archaeon | reverse complement strand
ACTCGGTACTCTCGCGCCTTGAGACGCTGATCGCCTGGTGCATGGAAATGACCGCGCGTGGGCTCCTCGATGCGTCCGCCGAAGTCTTCCACCATCTCGCGCGTGATATCGACGTAGGGGCGACTCTTGAGTTCGCCTTGGATATGTATGTCGATGCCGTTGGCGGTCCGCGTGCCAGCGAGGAGCAATGCCGAGACGAATTGGCTGCTGACGTCGCCGGGAAGCATCGTCTTGCCGCCGCGCAGCGGGCCGTGGACCACGACTGGCGCGCACCCGTTGTCGCGAGTGCTTTCCGCGCGGACGCCGACCGAGGCAAGCGCGTCGAGGAGCGGCTTCATGGGCCGCTTGCGGAGGCTCGCATCGCCAGTGAGGACCGCTGATCCTGGGGCAAGCGACGCGATGGCAGAGACCAAGCGGAGTGTCGTTCCTGAGTTGAGGCAGTCGATGACGTTCTCAGGCGTGCGCACCGAGCCATCGCTTGTGATGTCGATGCTCTCTGTGCGCTCCACGAGCGCGCCGAGCGCTTCGACCGCTTGCAGCGTCGCGCGCGTGTCCTCCGAGAGGAGCGCTTCGAGGACGCGTGTCGTGCCATCTGAGAGCAGACCGAGGAAGAACGCGCGGTGCGTGTACGATTTGCTGGGCGCCGCGACGACGTTTCCATTGACGGTGCCGGGGTGGATCGTGAGCGTCAAGAGATGACCTCCGCGCGCGCGTTCGACAAGCGCGTGTGCAGGATGCGCGCGCCGCCAGGCGCAAGCGCTGCGAGAGACGTCTCCACTGCCTTCACGTCGCCTTCCTTGCAGACCGCCGCGAAGGCCGGGCCAGTGCCCGAGACGCCCGCGCACTGGGCTCCCGAGGCCAGCGCGTCGCGCGTCCACGCAGGCGGAACGCCGTAGAGGGCCCCGGCCACGAGCCCGTTGAGCGTCAGAGCATCACGCCATTTGCCTGTTCGAGCCAATGCGTGCGCTTGGAGCGCGAGGGGAGCGAATGGTGCGTAAGGGAGGTCCTTCACGCTGAGCGTCGGCGTCTTGCTGGCGGGCACAAGGAGGATGACACGGAGCGACTCGTCAGCATCTTCCCGGTGCAGGAGTTTGCGCGCCTTGTTGTCAGTGACGCAAAGTCCCCCCAACATGCTCGCGCTCGCGTCGTCGAACGCGCCCGTGATGGTCACGCCTGCGTCAAGTGCGGCTTCGATGGCGCACGCGAGCAGATCGCTGCGCGAGAGCGATTCCCCGTCGTAGAGTTGGAAGGCGTGGTTCGTCGCGAGTGCGATGGCGTTGGCCGCGGCGCTGCTGCTCTTGAGCCCGCGGCTCGCGGGGATCTCGCTGGTCGTCTCGACGCGTCCGCCCCAGTCCGGTTCGCCAAGGCGCGACACCACGCCCTTCAGGACGAGGCGGGCGAGGGTCGCATCCTCCGCCTCGTCCCCATTGATGATGACCTCGACCTCAGGCACGTCCTCCAGAAGAGTGACCTTTGCTTCCGTCCGCAGCGCGATGCCCAAGCTCGCGCCCGCATGCCCAGTGATGATCGCGTTCACGACGCTGATCGCGCCATTCGCGAACGCGCGGCCTGCGCTCAAGAGATCGCCTCCAAAGCGGAGCGCATCGATGCGACAGGGGCCTCGCGGCCCGTCCACAAGCGGAAGGCACGAGCGCCTTGGTGCAGAAGCATCGCTTCACCCGGGATCACCTTGAGTGCTATCGCGCGAGCGCGACGAGTGAGCGGCGTTGCTCCATAGACCGCGTCCAGCACGACTAGGCCATTGGCGGGTAGCGGCATGGGCAGCTCCTCGCCGTGGAGCCCGATGCTCGTTGCGTTCACGAACGTGTCCACGCGGTGGAGCATCGCTGGCACACCAGACCAGGGGATGGCGCGCGCGCCGACCTCGCGCGCCACGCGGTCGGCGCGCTCTGGCGTGCGGTTCGATAGCACGACTTCGGCGCCAGCATCTACCAGCGCCGCCGCGATGGCCCGCCCCGCGCCTCCAGCACCAAGCACGAGCGCGCGTTTGGGCTGCACACCGGCCTCGTGGAGCGCGTCCAGCGCCCCCGCACCGTCGGTGTTGTGGCCGACGAGTCTTCCGTCGCGGACGACGATGGTGTTCACCGCGCCAGCGCGCCGCGCGCTGTGGTCCACATCGTCCATGAGAAGGAGCGCGGCTTCCTTGTGGGGAAGGGTCACGTTGGCGCCCAGCGCGTTCGAAGACCGGAGCATGGTGAGTGCGGCCGCCAATCCGCCCGGCAGGAGGTCGAGGGCGACGAGGCGCGCGTCCATGCCTACCGCAAGGAACGCAGCGTTCTGCATCGCGGGGCTCTTCGAGTGCGCGACGGGGTGACCAAAGATGAATGCGAGACGCGTCGTCCCGGTCATTCCTTCGACCAAGCCGCGGTGAGTCTCGCGGAGCACCCGCGCATCCACTTGCCCACTTACGACGGGGGGCGCGCCGGGCACGCTGCCGTACGCGAGCGCCATCCCGAGAGCTGGCGCAAGCAGGCGCAGGAACGGGTCGTTCACGGCCATCAACGTGAACGGCAGCCCTTCGTCGCGCGCCATGCGAGACGCGCTCACGAGCGCTTGCGCATCGGCTGGCCCGTTCACGCGTGTGGCGATCTTTGCGATGTCAGCCCCGAGCGATCGCGCCTCGCGCAGCATCTTCACGAGCGTCGTCGCATCAGGCGTCCCCTGGAGGTCGTGCGTGGAGACGATGGCCCGTGCGCCCATCGCGTGGGCGTCGAGCACGAGTGCTCGCGCTTGCGGGTGCCACGATTCGACGTCGATGATGGAGGCGCCCGCGCGGACCGCCCGCCGTAGGGCCTCGCCGCGCGTTTCGTCGTCAGCGGCCGAGCGGCCGCCGTCTTCCGTCACGCGGACCGTCGCAAGCGTCGGCTTGCCGAGGGTGAAGAAGGGGCGCATGTCCCATGGGAGGCCGCTTGGGCCATCGAGACGCACTTCCACCACGTCTGCGACCGTGGCAGCGTCCTTCGCGCGTGCGAGGAGCTCGTCTGGCGTGTCGCCCGTCGCCGTCACGACGATCAGCGTCACCGATGTCACCGCTCCCGAATGGTCTCGTCCACGCTCATGCCGAAGTGCCGGCCACCCTCGTCGAGGCGCACGAGGACCTTGTCGCCTGGCACGAGTTTGACGACGCTCTTCGTTCCTTGCTTGGTCACGAGGTGGATGGTCTCGGCGTTCTGGAGAAGGATGCTGACAGGCTTGCCGTTGGCGTCCGCTTCGATGAGCAGGAACGGCCGGCGCTCGAGCTTGATGCGACCGAGCACGACAGCACGAGTGCGCCCGTCGGGGTCGCTCGCGAGCACTTCGTCGCCAGCTTTCAGCTCGCTGATGTACTTCGTTCGCCCGCCAGGGAGCAGGACGTATGCGTGCACGGCGCCAGCGTTCACGCGGAACGGTCGTGATGCGACGTAGCCGGACTCACGCGCTTCGCTGGCCACGAGGAAGAGGCCGTGGGAGGATGAGCCGGTCAGGACTCCCTCGTTCTCGGCCAAGAGGCTGGCCGTGTCGAGGCACGCTCGGTCGCCAAGGCCGACTGGCCTCACGTGAGTGACACTCGCTTCCACGAGCGTTTCTTGCTTCTTGTGAGAAGCGAGCTTCGTCGCGGCTTCGCGTGCGTGCTCGACTGGCAGGAGGACGACATCGACGCCGCTCTCCAGTGTTTCGAGGAGGAGCTTCGCGTCGGCGACGTCGCGAGCCATGGCGATGAGCCGCGTGCCGCGCGCGCGGTAGGCCGCGATCAGGTTCTCGAATGGAATGACGCGCCAGTCGCTCGCGTCCACGAGCACTGCTTCGTGCTTGCCAGCGAGTTGGAGGGCACGCGTCTGGTCCTCGACGGATCGTATCGTCACGAGTGGGGCGATGAGTTTGGACGGATCGTGGATGCCGTCTGGTCCCAGCCGCAGCAGGTGGATGCGCGCGAGGTCCGAAACATGCTTGACATCACCTTGTGCGACGAACGT
>JBAZZN010000295.1:0-3977 GCA_041658815.1 Thermoplasmatota archaeon | reverse complement strand
GCTTGCCCCCCAGAGTCCGATCGTGTTGCTCCCAAAGGACGAGACGCGCCCAGCATTCATCGTGATCCCGACCGATGAGGAGAGCGAAGGCGAGCGCAAGCGGTTCCGCATCCTTGCCCGCGTGAGCGACGACAAGCTCCGCAGCATCCCGCAGCAAGTGAAGGAGTGCGCCGAGTACGCGATGACACAAGGCGCAATCGTGGACGGCATCTACAATGTGGGCGAGCACAGCGGCTTCAGCATGAGCGAGAGCGCGATCTACCAGCAGTGCCTGGAGGACGCGAAGGCGGGCCGCTATCACGGCCTCGTAGTCCGCGACACGAGCCGCTTGGGCCGCGACTATTGGGAGAAGCTTGGGACGCTGCGCGACCTCCGCGCGGCCAAAGTCGAACTCCACGTCATCGAGGACGGTGGGCGCTTCGATTTCGATGACCGCATGAGCAAGGTCAAGTCATGGGCCTCCACGTGGGCGGACGAGCAAAAGAAGAGCGAAGAGATCCGCAAGAGCATCCGCGCGACGGACGCAGTGCGCGAAGCCGGGCTGCCCACCCTCACGCCGCCATTCGGCTACAAGCTCGTGCGCGACGCGCGCGCGGGGCGCCGCGTGTGGCGGGCGCACGAGCACGACGCGGCCACCGTGCGCGCGATCTTCGAAGCCGTCGCATCGGGCGAGCACGCGGGGCTCACGGCGCTGGGGCGCCAGCACTCCCTCACGTACTACCAAGTGGACCGCATGCTCACGAACCGCGCGTACACGGGCGGGTTCACGTGGAAGGGCAAGTTCACTAGGAGCGCGCCTGAGATCATCGAGCCGCTGGTGAGCGAGGAACTCTTCGAGCGGGCGCAGGCCGCACGAAAGCGGAAGCGCGCGTGAAGCGCACCCAAGGCCCCGCCCCGTTTCCATATCGGAGCCTTCTTAATCGCCCGCAGAGTGTAACGATTCGGATGCACTCACTCGACACTTTTTTGGCGGAGGTGGATCGCCGCCTCAAGGAAGGGGACGATGCGACGCCCCGCATCATCGACGTCCTGCGGCCCGAAGAGAAGGAAGCCTTCAAGGAACGCGGCTCGAAAGTGTACCGCGTCCTCGCGCGCATCAGCGACGACAAGCTCCTCAGCATCCCACAACAGGTCCGAGAGTGCGTCCGTTACGCGTGGGGCGACGAGGTCGCCGGCGCGCGTCGCCAGGACGCTTTGACCGTCGGCGGCATCGTGGACCGCGTGTACTCGCTTGGCGAGCACTCGGGCTTCAAGATCGATTCTTCCCCAGTGATGCAGCAGATCCTCAAGGACGCCGAAGAGGGCGGCTTCGACGCGCTCGTCACGCGAGACGGCGCGCGCCTCGGCCGCGACTACTGGGAGAAGATGGGCACCATCCGGGACCTGCGCCGCGCCAAGATCGAGCTGCACGTCCTAGAGGACGGCGGCTACTTCGACTACGAGGACTCGCTCAACAAGGTCACGTCCTTCGCCAACACGTGGGGCGACGAGGGCAAGAAGCTCGAAGAGATCCGCAAGAGCATGCGCGCCACGGAAGCCATCCGGAGCGCGCACTTCCCAACGACGAGCCTCCCCTTCGGTTACGAGCCCACCATCGACGCGGTGTCCCGCCGCAAGGTCTGGCGACAGACGCCCGAAGCGGCCATCGTCAAGTCCATCTTCCAGAGCCTCATCGAGGAGCCATACGAAGAGTTCAGCGCCCTCTCGCGCCGCCACGGCATCTCGCGCCAGCTGCTGCGCAAGATCGTCCGGAACCGCGCGTACACTGGCGGCTTCAACTGGAAGGGCCAGTTCGTGCGCGCCGAACCGCACGTCATTCCCCCCATCGTCGAAGAAGGCACTTTCGAAGAGGTCCAACGACTCCTGACGCGGCGCGAGATGACGCAGCGCATCCGCTCGCCCGACCTCATGAACGTGCTGCTGGGCTTCCAGCGCACGACGTGAGAAGCGCGCTCAGCGGGGTCGGAAGGGTCCCTGGTCGTAGGGATCCACTAGCACGACGACGCGAACACGCGATGACGCGACAACGCGAACACGCGACCGACCAATGGTCGCCCGCGCAACGCCTCTTGTCGTACTCACCACCGACCACGCCACGGTCACTTGCATCACCGCAGGCGAGCCAAGCCCACGGGGGCATCCTCTTACTGACTCCACACGCATGAAGCCGGGCGAGCGGGGCGGCGAACGCCTGCGGTGATGTCCGACGAGCCATCCGCGGCGGTCGTGCTGGCCTATCCGGCAGCAAGTGGCGCCCGTGGCGGGCGTGGCGCCAGTAGCGTGATCTGGTCGCCTACAGAGACACCACCCGGGCTTGCTCCCGGCTCCGCACTACCGTGAAGCCGCAGGTGCTTTTCCCAGTGGTGAACCGGTGAACCCTTTCAGTCCCCCCTCCCCACCACCGTCATGCTCGCCGCGGTCGAGTCTCCTTTCCCAGGCGCCCCATGCCCCTCGCCTCTTCCAGCGTCCCCCGCGACGGAGTCCACATCAGCGGCCCCGCGCCCGATGCGTCATCGTCCTCCACGTTTCCTCCCAGCCTTCTCACGCTCCTCGTGGGCCACGGATCGCGCGGGGCCGTGGAGCGCCTCATCTTGGAGGCGGCCGCGCGGTCACAAAGCGCCCTCGTCGTGTGCGGCGACAACCGGCTTGACGCGTACCGGTTGCTCGCTCAGGCACGAGCGGTTGGCTTGGAGGACGCCGTGGCGGATGGCGTGCTGCTGGCGCGCGCGTTCACCGTGCACCAGTTCGTTGCGCTGATAGACGAGACGCTTCCCCTCATGGCGAGGGAGCGCGACGATGTCGGCGTCGCCATCGTGACGGGCCTCCTTGGGCCCTTCCTGGCTGAGGATGTGCGCGACGCGGAGAGCCGCACGCTGCTGACGCGTTGCCTGCGCGCGCTCGTCGCGTGGACGGCCACGACTGGCTTTCCCGTAGTCGCCACGACGCGCCAAGCCGATTCGGCAAGAGCGTCGGACCTACTGGCCCTCGCCAGAGGGGTGGTCTGGGGGGTTTACTCCCCAGAACCATCAGTGTTGAAAACCGGTCCCCAAACGCGCATCGAGGCCTTCGCGACGGTGACAGCCTGATGGGACGCACGCTGCCCACGTCGCGCGACCTCCTGGATGGGCTCGAATTCGAGTGGCGCGATTATCGCCGGGGCCTCACGAACGAGGAGCAGAGCCGCTTCGACGGGCTCTGGCAGAAGGCGCGGCGGCACGCGAGCGCCATGTCGAACCAGTCGCCGCTGGACCCCATGCAGGCCGTCCTCTTGGGCGTGCTGCTGGAGATGCAGCGCGAGATCGACGAGTTGCGGAGGCGCCTCGACCGTGGTGGTTGATGGCTTCATCCTGGACGTGACGAGCGACCACGCGCGCGGCGAGATGGTGCTGTGGGTCAAGACGATCAGGGGCAGCATCGTGCCGTGGCGCGCGCACTTCCAGCCACACTTTTACGTGGCGGGTGGCGAGCGCGGCGAGCTCGCGGCGCTCTCGCGCACCCTCCCTCTTATCCCCGGTGTGCTTGAGCCCTCATGGGAGATGCACCTCTTGGGCCTCGCGCCGGGGCGACGCCGCGTGCTCAAGGTGCCTGTGCGCGACCCCATCCGCTTGCAGCAGGTCGCGCGCTTGGTGGACGCTCGTGGGCAGCACCGTGATTTCGACTTGTATGACGTGGACCTGCGTCCCAGCCCACGCTTCCTCAGCGAGCACGGCCTCTTTCCATTCGCGCGCATCCGCGGCACGAGCATCGCCGACGCTACGGTGGAGGACGACGCGTGGATGCTGGATTACGAGCCGCCCGAGCTTCGTCGCGTTGACCTGAGCGCGAGCGTTCCCACACCAGCACCAGTGCCTCGCCCGCAGGACGTCGTGCGCGCCGTCTTGGTGGGCGAGGAGCGTTTCGAGGGGAACGAGGAGGACGTGCTGCGCGAGGCCGCTGCTTGTGTGGCGCGGTTGGACCCGGACCTCATCGTGACGCAC
>JBAZZN010000294.1:0-3984 GCA_041658815.1 Thermoplasmatota archaeon | reverse complement strand
ATCGCCACCCTCGCGATGGTGCGGGGGCTTAGCAAGGAAGGATTCGGCGCGTACAGCCTCGCCGCGGCACTTGTCTATGTTTTCGGGACCGTCGCGAACTTCGGAACGGAGAACGTCCTCACGCGCGACTTCAGCAGATCGCAGGAGGAAGGCAAGCGGACGCTCGGTGTGGTCGCGATATTCCGGATCGCGCTTGCCGCGCCTGCGGTCGGGCTTGCCGTTCTCGCAAGCTGGCTGCTGGGGTACGGCACCGTCGTGACCTCCGTCACACTCGTGGCCGCGCTGATCATCCCCATGTCGGTGTATGCGGTCTACCTTGCATATTTCTCAGCGATCCTTCGCAGCGGCCGCGTGATGATGGTGAACATCGGAACGCAGGCGGCCGCGAGCGCGGGGATCCTCCTCGTTCTCTATGCGGGGTGGGGGCTCCTCGCGCTCGTCGCGGTCGAGACCGCCGCGCGTGTGGCTGGGATCTTTGTCATCGCGCGCATCGGGCGGCGCGAGGTTCCGCTGCGGATCCGCTGGGATACTCAACGTGCTCGCGACGTGCTAAGGTCGTGCTTCCCTCTCTTCCTCGTCTCTGCCGTCACCGTGCTCTACACGCGCGTCGTCCTACTGATGTTGGGTGCCTACCTGACGCCCGCTGACGTCGGCCTTTACTCCGCTGCAGCGCGCCTCGTCGAGATGCTGAGTATCATCAACGTCCCGCTCGCGGCGACGCTCTTTCCGCTTCTCGCGCGCTTCGCAGCACAAGATCGGGACGCTTTCGAGCTGGCCGTCGATCGCGGCTATCGTTTTACCTTGATACTCATCCTGCCCGTCGCGGTCGCGATGAGCGTGCTCGCCGCGCCTCTCGTCACTCTCGTGTTCGGGCCGTCCTATGCACCCGCGGCGGATGTTCTCCGTGTCCTCGTCTGGAGTCAAGTGCTTGCGTTCGCGGCGACCGTGACGACTTCGCTCATGATCGCGGAGCGCATGGAGGCCTGGAATCTGGGATACCAATCCGCCGCGTTCGCCGCGACGCTCCTGCTTGCGCTCTTCGCCATCCCCCGATGGGGGATCGTGGGTGCGGCGAGCGCTGTCGTGGTCGGGGGGATCCTGCCTCTCCCTCTTCTCGCTGCCTCGGCGAAGACGCGCCGGCCCGCCCGCTTCCTGCTTGGAAGCCTGGCCCGCGTCGCGACCGCAGTGGCCCCGGCCGGGGCCATCCTACTCATCCTCACGCGGCCCATGTCAGTCCCGCGGACGTTTGCTGCACTCGTGCTAGCCGGAATCGTGTACATCGTCTTCCTCTTCCTCACGCGCGCGGTCACGGTGGCCGAAGTGCGCGAGCTGAGGCGAGTCATCCGACGCGGGAAGGCACCGGCGGACGCGCTGAACCAGCCACCGAACGACTAAGACGCCAAGCGTCCTTCGTCGCCCGATGGCCGCAAGCCAACTCGAGGATGTGCTCGTCGGTACCCTGCCGGAGCCTGGAACGCGAGAGTACGCTGAGATGATGCACTACGAGAGTGGTGATGCGGACCGCGAGGTACTCGCGCGGGGGCGTCCTCTCGTGGAGGGTTGGCTCGATGTCGCCCGTGAGTTCGAGCCGCCTTCGATGCCTGGCGCGGCCGTCCTTCTTGCCCACCCGAGGTGGGGCCACGCGATCAAGGGAAGGGTCCTCGATGCCGGGGCCGGAACTTGTTGGTTGACGGCGCGGTTGTCGACGGTCCCCAGCGTGACCGAAGCGCACGCGCTCGACCTGTCCCCTCGCTTCCTCACCGAAACCGGGAAGGCCGTCATCGAGCATTTAGGTGGAGACCTCTCGCGTGTTCGCTTCACCGCGAGCGACTTCACCCGGACACCCTACCCCGACGCTCATTTCGACGCGGCCTGGATGGTCGCGTCGATCCATCACTCGCGCAGGCCGGCGGAGACGCTTCGCGAACTGCACCGTATCGTGAAGCGAGATGGCGTCGTCGTCATCGAACTACCCATCGCGCCGCACCACCTCCGCAAGGCGACCGTGCACGCCGAGACCGCGGAACGGGGCATCATCACCGAGCGGGTCTACACGGATCGGCAGTTCCGTGATCTCTTCCGGAGCGCGGGATTCGTGGTCGCAGACGCGTTACCCATCGGGGCCGTGACTCCACCAGGGTGGCGGCGAGTCCTGCGGCGGGCTCTTCGGCTGTTGCACGCTGAGGACTTGGTCGCACCACCGCCGAGGGTCTATGTCCTGACCCCAACCTCGCGATAACGCTCTATTCAACCGCCGCCAGTGGGCGGCTCAGACCGTCGAGGGGAGGCCGTCACCTGGATCCTTGTCGTCTTCTGCCGGACCGTGGTGACGTAGCCCAACCCATGCAAGAATGCAAGGATCCCATCTTGCGAGTCGCCGAACAGATCCATCGCACCAGGATGGAGCTCTATCGAGAGAACGGGTCCATGCTCACGTAGGATCTGGACGGCGCCCCGCAAGACGGCACCCTCCGCGCCCTCGACATCGATCTTGATCACGTCTGGGGGAGGGAGGTCGCGCGCGGTGTCGTCGAGGCGCGCGATGTCGATGTCGATGACGCGACGCGAGCGACCGTAGCGAGCGACGACGTCGCCGGATAGGCTGTTTATTTGGGACGCGGCATCGGTCCCACTCGTGAAGAACCTCGCACGCCCGCGCGTTTCACCCAACGCCAAGGGAATCACGTGTACGCTTGAGAGGTGGTTATGCGCAAGATTGCGTCGGAGCGAAGCGTGGTTCGCAGGCGCCGGCTCGAAGGCGACTACGTGGACTCCGCGCTTCGCGGCCACCAATGTGTACAAGCCCACGTTCGCACCTATGTCGTAGAGTACGCCACCAGACGACAACATGTCCATGACTTCCTGGATGGTCTCGGCCTCGCCGTACGCCGTGCGGGCGACCGAGTACTCCAGAGCAGAGGACGCCTCCAAGGTAAGGTGTTCGCCCGCAAGGACCGTCTTCACGGTGTGAAGCCCGACGGCTCGGCGTGCCGCGACGAAGCTACCCAACGCGACGCGCCTGGGCACGTCCTGCCACTCCCTCTTCACGCGCGCGGAGACGTGGTCTACGGCCCCGTCTAGTTAGCCGGGTTGGACCGGAAGCCAGCGACTCAAACCGAAGGAACTAGGGAGTAGGAGTCGAGTCAGGTCTTGGGGGAAGAAACTGCTCGACCAACTTGTGAGAGCCATTGAACGGCATGGACTTTTTGAACGGCAGCGAAAGAAGACTCGAACGCGGGCGCTGGTCATCCTCCTCTACCACAGGGGAATGAGCACCCGCAGCGTCTCCCGTCACCTCAGCGTCACTGAGGAGAAGATATGCCCTTCTTCGGTGAGCCGGTGGTACCGTCTTGCGGCCTTCCTGTTCGATCAGTTTCGATCAGTCAAGAGACGCAAGGTCATCGTGGACGAGACCAGCATCCACATTCAAGTGAACAAGAAGACGCTCGTGGAGATGTTCCTGTGGGTCGCAGTCGATGCTGACCGCCGAAAGATCATTCACGTCGCCTTGACGCAAGGCCGAGGCGGCATCGAGTGCCTCGGCTTCTTGCGCGGCGTTCTGAAGCGATGCACGAACATCCCGTTCTTCCACGTCGACCGCGGATGCTGGTACCCATGGGCCCTCCGAACCGTCCGCGCCCCATACGAAATCACGAAAGGAGGCATCCGCAACCTTGTCGAAACGTGGAACGGAATCCTCAAAAACAGGCTCCAAGACTTCCACTGACGATTCCCCAACACAGCACGCGGCCCCCAGGTCGCCCGCTGGCTCAAAGCGTTCGCCTACTGCTGGAACGCCGACCCCCTCCGACGACTCTAACGCAACGGGGCCCGTGCTCTACCCCCAAGGTCTTTTCTGGCTGGTCGCAGTGCCCGAGCCTGTGCGTATCCTCGAACTGGCCATGACGTACCGTCCTGTCATGGGCGGCGTGCCATACCATGTCGAGAGCCTCACTTCCGGATTGCAGAAGCGCGGGCACGAGG
>JBAZZN010000293.1:0-4035 GCA_041658815.1 Thermoplasmatota archaeon | reverse complement strand
TACGCGCGTGTGAAGGAACGCCGTGAGCACGATCCACGGGATGAGGTTCGCGACCTCGACGGGGTCCCACGCCCAGTAGCCTCCGAAACTGAGCGTGTAGTACGCCCAGATCGCTCCCAATCCGATGCCCACCGTGTAGAGGGCCCACGTGACGCGGGCCCACGTGCGGCAGACGCGGGACCACGCAGGCGTGCCCGTCGCGAGGAACGCGAGTCCAGCTGCCGCTGGCACGGCCGTGAGCGCGTACGCGATGAACTCGGCGGGCGGGTGGAAGAGGCTCAGGGGCGCTTGCAGGACGGGACTGAGGCCGTTCCCGTCAGGGCGGCTCACGAGAAGGAAATCAGGAGTGGGCGCGAACGTGTCTTGACGCACGACGAGGAAGAGGAATGACGCGAAGAGCGCGACAAGGAACAGGAGCGTCCATTGGCGGGCCCGCTCGAACTCGTGGGCCGAGGGCTCTCCACGCCCAGACGCAGGCGACCGGGCGAGCGCGAAGATGGCGAGGCACGCGCCGGTGAGCGCGGCCCAAAGCAGCATCGTGCCCTTCTGAGCGCCCCAAGTGCCGGCGAGCTTGTAGTACCACGGGTACGTGGCCTTGGTGTAGGAGAAGACGTATTCGATATCAAGGCGGCTCGTCATGAACGCCCACGTGAGGTACGCGTAGGCGAGCGCGGCGAGGGCAGCCGCAGCGAGGGCGGACCCCAAGGCGACGCGGCGGAGGAGCGGGCGGCCTTGGAGCAAGTACGCTGCTTGGGCGGCAAGTCCCACGAGGGCAGCAGTGAGGGCGAGCCATTCGATGGTGTGCCCAAGGTTCACTGCTCTCGCCTCCTGCTGAGTCTATCCACGATCCACTTTGGTCCAACTGGCGCGAGCACTAGCGCAGCCACGAGGAGCCCAAGCGCGGCGCCGCCCACGACGCGCGCGACCTCTGGCTCACGCACGTACGTCCAAGACGATTGGACGTACGCCGTGGATGCGAAGCCGCGCTCGGTGGCGAGCGTGTGGAGGGCCGAGTCGCCAAAGAGGCACGCCGCGCACCAGGTCGCCGTGAACATCTCGATGAGCACGGCCTTGCGGTCCTGCGTCGTGGCGTTGGCGTCCGTGACGAAGTGCATGGCGGCTTGGGGAACCTCTGCGAAGCCGAAGCGCGCGCTCGTCTCGGCCTCGTTCTGGACCCACACGGCGAGGTAGAGCTTGTCAACGTTCCACGACGGGTGCAAGCCCACCGAGCCGTGGTACGTCGCGTTTGGCGAAGAGGAGAAGTCAAGGATGGCTGGCGCACGCGGAGAGAGGGCGCGCGCCGTGAAACGGTGGATGAAGACTCCGTTCGATAGCGCAGGCGGGGGACGGAAATAGACGTCGTCCTCGGCGAGGACCCACTTGAGCGCGAGGCCAGTCTCGTCCATCGTCCCTGTGGCGTTGACGGCCACGTCGAACTCGACGCGAGCGTCACGCACCATCGAGCGGACGGTGATGGTGAATGGGGACTCGAGCGCGTGGCGACCATCGAACGATCGCCGGTACGCTGATAGCGTGGGGTCATAGTCGCCGCCTGGCGCGCCCTCCACGAACTTCACGCCATCCGCCACGAGCGAAGGAAAATCGAACCCATTGCGGTCCGTGTCATAGAAGCCGTAGTACGTCTCGAAATAGCCCCAACTCCTGTTGCCCGACGTCACGACTGGAACGCCCAGTGGGTCGGCCGAGTCGGGGTAGGGGTGATACGAGATGGGGACCAGGTCAACTGCGCTCCCGGCGCTCACGAGTGGGGGAAGGAGGAGGAGCCCGATCCCCACGCAGGCCAAGAGCACCCTGGGGCTTGGCAACGTCATGACCACCGAGCAAGGGCGCCCCCTCATCAAAAAGGGGGCTGTGTCTCCGCCGTGCGAACGACCCCCCACGCTCTCAACCATGAGAGCAACCTCAGGCCTTTATGGGGGGGACCCCTCCCTGGCTTCGTTGCGAGGGAAGACGTTGCGCGCGATGACCCCAGCCCGATGGATCGGAGCAGTCGTCTTGCTGGTGGCCCTCGCTGCCGACACGACAGGCGACCTGACCATGGGCTCCTGGGTCATCCCCGGTCTCTTCCACCCCTTCTTGCCAGATGCGGTGGCGCACTGGCTGGAGAGCGTCCACGAGCATAGGGTCGTGATCGCGGCCGTTCACCTAGTCATCGGCTGGGCGCTGATAGCTGGGGCAGCATTGTACGTCGTCCTGGTCGTCAAGCGCCATGCAGGCGACCCACGCCCCAAGGGCGGCACGGCGACGACGCTCTTCTTCGATTGGATCGGCGGCCTCGTTCCGCCGATCCGCAAGGACCGCCTCAAGTTCCGAGACACGCTCGTGCCCCCCTACTACGAGGCCGCGCTCGTCATCGCCATCGCCATCGCTAGTGCCGCGCTCCTGCTCGTCCCAGTTGAACCGATCCACCATCTGGGCCGCGCGATCCACCGAGCCAACGCGTTCTACGCGACGGTAGTCATCATCCAGGCGCTGCTCGTCATCGTGTCCAAGCTTATTCCCGAACGCTACCCCGAGACCACGCTTGTTCCCGTGAGCCCGCCCCCAGAGGGGAGGGACCCCCGCTGAACCAAGGCTGGCTCACCGCCCTAGTCCTCCTCGCCCTATTCGCGTCAAGCGCCGCGGCGCAGACCACTATCAGCGACGTGCACAGCCCCTCAGTGCGCGACGCCACGAACGACCCGATCCACCCCGCGCGTGGTGCCGACGTGACCATGCGCGTGCGAGTCGTCTCCGACGCCGGAACGCCAACGTCAGTCGTGCTTACGTACTGCCGCGTCCAGAACTATGCCTGCGCTGCGCCAGTCAACATGACGCCGGCGCCAGGTGGTGAGTACTCGGCGATCGTTCCTTGGCGTGACACGTTCTTCCGCAGCGTTCGCGACGTGGGGTACTCCTTCATCATTCGCTTCGCGGACGGCTCGAGCGAGCACTCGCCGATTGCCAACTGGCCAGCCACGCCAAGTGACCTGCCCAAGGTCGATGCGACGTACTACTTCTACTCGCTGCCCGAAGAGGCCCACCGCACGCCCACTCCTTGGTGGATCGCCGCCGCCGCCATCGTCTGCGCGTCCCTCGTGCGCGCGCGGAGGCGCGACGCGTGAAGCCCGTCGCGCTGCGCCTCCTGATCCTCGCGCTCGCCATCGCCGTGGGCGCTGCTGTCGCTCCAGCGGTCCTTGGCGGCAAGGCCGACGCGCCAGCCCCCGACTTCTCGGTCACGACGCTCGACGGCGAAACGTTCCATCTCTCAGAGCATCGGGGCGACGTCGTGGTGATCGACTTCTTCGCGACGTGGTGCGCGTCCTGCAAGATCACCGAAGGACAACTGCGCGACGCGCGCGCAGGGTGGGACGAGCGCGTCCAGATCATCAGCATCGACGTGGACCCGTTCGAAACCGATAGCGAAGTGCGAAGCTATCGGAACTCGGTCCAGATCCCGTGGCCCGTCGCACGGGACACGGACAGCGTGGCCCAACGCTACGGCGTCTTCGAGTTGGGCCGCGTCATCGTGGTTGACGCTCAAGGGCGCGTCGTATCGGACGAGGTCGGCATCGTCGAGGCGGACACCCTGCGCGCTGCCGTCTCGGGGGCGCTCTCTGGTGACGCCGGAGGCATCAGTCTCCCACGACCAGGCCTCCTCGCAGTGGGCGCCGCTGCTGGTGCGGCAAGCTTCTTCTCGCCCTGCTGCGCCCCAATGCTCCCCGCTTACCTCGCCATGGGCGTGCCCCGCACGGGAGAGCACTCAAGCGCGCTCTTGACGCGCCGCCTGCGCGAAGGCTCGGCCACCGCAGTGGGGCTCCTCGTGGTGTACGTCAGCCTCGGCGCGGCTCTGTTCCTTGCGGGATCGTTCGTGCGCGGCGCCATCCCCTACTTCCAAGCCGTCACGGGAGTCGCGCTCGTCGGCATCGGCGCCTTCGCGCTCACCAGGCCAGCCGCGTTCGATCGTGCATCCGCATTCCTCTCGGGGCTGGGCGGCGGCGCCGACATGACGAAGGCCCGGACGTGGCGCGCGCA
>JBAZZN010000292.1:0-4052 GCA_041658815.1 Thermoplasmatota archaeon | reverse complement strand
CTCGTGGGCGATGCAGCCGCGCTCATAGACCCCTTCTCGGGCGAGGGCATCGGGAACGCGATGGTGAGCGGACGCCTCGCTGCGGCGCACATCGCCCACGCGCTCGCTGACAAAGGCAATTCGGAGGCGCACCTACAAGCGTACGAGGCCGCGGTCCGCATGGAGCTTGATGAAGAGCTCCGAATGAGCTACAAGCTCCAAAGGCTGGGGCGCCACCGGTGGTTGCTCAACTTCGTGCTGCGGCGCGCTGCGACGCGACCCAAGGTGCGCGAAACGATCTCCTCGATGCTGGCGGACCGCGAGAAGAAGGAAGACTTCGGGAACTTCTTCTTTTATCTGCGCCTGTTGTTCATGTGAGCGCTCGCAAGTACGCCGTCGGGCTGCGAACCTTGTTCCATAATGAGTAACACACGTGCGCGCCGAACAAGAACGTCATGTGGCGCGCTCTTTCCCTCTTCGTTGGGCTGATGCTGGCTGCCGGCCTTTACGTGGTCGTCACTGGCGAGGCCTCAGCCCACGTCGCCACGCCGCCCGAGGATAGCCCATCCCCCGCCGACTTCGGGTTCGCCTTGGCCGCCGGCATGATCGCGCTGGCCGCCAGCATGCTCGTGAGCCGGCCGCGCTCGCGCATGCGCCGCTGATGCCCCACCAACCTTCAAGCCGCGGCGCCAGCCTGCGCGCCTCATGCGTCTGCCCGGGCTCCTTCTGGCCATCGCGCTCCTCGCGATAGGCGGCTGCTTTGGTCCCAAGACGAGTCCCATCGCCGTGCACGCGTACCTCCCGCTAAGCGACGCGCAGCCTGGGCGAGGCACCGAGTTCGCCTTCTTCCTCAAGAGCGAGTCGCCATTCAAACAGGACTTGTCCATCACGGCCTCCGATCTGCCCAAGGGGTGGGTGTTCGAGCCGGAAACGACTAGCTTGGACATAGGGGGAGACAAGACGACGTCCCTCATCGTGCGCATCACGCCCCACAAGAACGCGACGTATGGTCCGCAGACGTTGGGCGTGATGGTGGGAGACACGCGCTCCGAGATCACGGTGAACGTGCGGGACCTCGGCCGCGAGCCTTTGCGTTCGGGCATCGGAACCACGCTCACGTATGTGCTCTGGTACGACAACGGGACCGCCATCGAGACGAACGAGCACGTGGCCGCGGACCAAGCCGGGCTCGTCTTCGCGCCAAGCAACGACGCGCGCGACTACACGCCACTCAAAGTGTACGTGGGCGGCACGCGCGGCACACCACCGCCGGAGCCGTACAACTCGACGGGCTGCGACGGAAGCCCCCCACCGTGCTATCATCCGGTCATCACCGGCTTCGACGCACGGCTACGCGACACGGGCAACGGGCAGGGCATGGTCCAAGGGGAGACACTCGCCGTACGGATCCCCAAAGAGCAGGCTTACGGCTACGCGGGCAACGACGCGCACCCGCTGTTCAATGAGAACCTGAACTTCCTCATCCGGATCGTGAGCGTCGATATCTACAACGCGAAGAGCTGCGCGTTGCCCGTCTGTGTCTGAATCAAAGGAGGTACTTGCCTCTTGATTGGACTTGCTCCCCGTCCAACCACACGTCGGTCTCGAGGATGACGACGTCCACGTGTGTCTTGGCGGTCCACGGCGCCCCCGTCTCGTCGGAGTAGGGGTGGCCGAAGGCGACGTGCACGCCGGGGATCTTCTCGTCTTGCAAGAGGTTGCCAACGAGCTTCGTCAGCGCGAGGTTCGTTCCCATCGCGAACTCGCCGGCGCGCGTGCCGAGGGGGTCGCTCGTGAGGTACTCCTTGAACTCGGCTCGGATCTCGGGTGTAGCGCCCGAGATCGAGCCGAGGTCAAGGTGCGAGTCCTTCACGTCGAAGGCCATCGGGGGCTTCAGCTCCTTGTACTTCTCGCTGAAGAAGTCGCCCAAGAGATTCGTCACGATGCGGCCGTGCAGCCACATGGGTGCGGTGTAGCACTCGCCCGCTGGCAAATTGCCCCACGAGCCAGGAGTATGGAACTTGCCCGTGTCTGGAAGCCATTTCCAGTCGGGGTGGAAGAGGACCTCGAAGTCCGTTCCTGCCGCGCTCTTCACGCGCGCGCGGCGCACGCCCTGCACGCGCTTGTGGAGGCGGTTGGTCAGGTCCGCGACCTTGTCGTAGTCCGCGTTCATGCCCTGCTCCATCAACGCCTTGCTGATGCCTGGCATGTGGCCGTGCCGCGCGTGCTTCAAGTGTTTGCGGTACTCCATGCGCATCGGCAGTTCGCCCTTCACGCTGCCAGCCGCCCAGAACGAAACGTCGCACTTCTCGGCGAGTTGCCCCAGCTTGGGCGGAAGTGTGGTGAGTGGACGAGCCCCGTAGTCCTCGAGCACGACGCGGTTCACTTTGTCCGTGACCTTGCGGGCCGCGCGTTCGAGCGCGTCACCCACTTCTGGCACGAGCTTGTCCGTCACGAGGATGACGGACTCGCCAGGCTTCACGGCCATGCAAACTTCGACGGCGTTCTTGGCGCCTTGCTCCATGGTGCCCATGCGGCATCGAAGTTACCACGTTGGAATCAAGGTTTTGCCGTCCGGGGCCCCGGAGCACAACTCTTCCCTTGGAATCGAGGCATAGGTGCGGGCGTGTGAACCACGCCAAGAAGCAAAGAACCCAAGAAGCCAAGCCGACTGTCAGATCGCCCGGTGTCTTCGCTTCTTGGAGTATTGGGGTCTTGGCGTGGATCAGGAGCCGTCACAAGCAGAGCAAGCCGGGATCCCGTGAGTTGGACTCTCACGTTCCCCGGGGAGGTTTGCGCCCCGGGGCCGCTGCCCGGGGGCGTGGTGGCACGGTCCTTTCGACTAGGCTTGGCAGTCTGAGCGCGACAACGCGATGACGCGACCACGCGATGATCTCGTCCGCGCTGTTCATACGTTTTCGACGATATCGCCTCGCCGTGCCGGCGAACGCCATCGAGGTGGACGGTCTCACGAAGCGTTTCGGCGACCTCCTCGCGGTCGATGCCATCACGTTCCGCGTGCCCAAAGGCGAAGTCACGGGCTTCCTGGGCCCCAACGGCTCGGGCAAGACGACCACGCTTGGCATGCTCTCGGGGCTCATCCCGATGGACGCGGGGACCGTGCGCATCGCGGGGCACGACGTGCGCTTGGACCCCATCGCCGCGTTGGCCAACGTCGGCGCGGCCGTCGAGGAGCCCGCGTTCTATCCGTACCTCTCAGGCCGTCACAATCTGCATGTCGTCGCCAGGCTCGTGGGCGTTCCCCGCGAGCGCGCCGACGACCACCTCGCGCGCGTGGGCCTCATGCAAGCGGCGGACCAGCGCTACAGGGGCTACTCGCAGGGCATGCGCCATCGCCTCGCGCTTGCGGCCGCGCTCCTGCCAGAGCCGGACGTCCTCCTGTTGGACGAGCCCACGAACGGGCTTGACCCGGCCGGGCAGCTTGACGTTCGGCGCCTCCTCCAGTCGCTCGCTGCGGCGGGGCGCACCGTGCTCGTGTCGAGCCACCTCCTTCACGAGGTCCAGGAGACATGCACGCACGCCATCATCCTGCGGAAGGGACGCGTGCTTGCGCAAGGCCCGATGAGCGAACTGCTCTCGCGGACGAGCGGACAACTCGCATTCGAGGTGGATGACGTCGCCCGCGCCCTCGAAGTGCTCCAAGCGCGAGGCTACTCGGGCAACACCGTGAACGGACGGCTCATGGTGAACGCGCCTGCGGAGCAAGCCTCGGCAGTGAACCGCGCACTCGTCGAGGCCGGAGTCGGCGTGAGTGGGCTTTCTCGCGAGGACACGGGTCTCGAGGCGCGGTTCCTCGAAATGACGGAGGAGAACGCATGACCGCACGCCCGCGCGCCAGCCTCGGTGACGTGGTCGCCGTGGAGGTCACGAAGGCCACGCGGCAAGCCAGCACGTTCGTCATGCTCGGTATCATCGTCGGTTACTTGGTGCTCCTCGTGTTCGCCCTTGCGAGCGTGCTCCGGATGCCCGAGGCCGCGGGAGCATCCGGCGCGGCCGCGATCCTCACACCACTTCGCACCGACGCCGTCGGCTTCGTCGCCGAGATCGTCTCG
>JBAZZN010000291.1:0-4065 GCA_041658815.1 Thermoplasmatota archaeon | reverse complement strand
TGGGGTAAGCTGCGCATCAAGCCACCGCACCGCTATCCGAAGGTGAGCGAGCACATCCCCGGCATCATCACGATGACGCAGGACCTTATCAAGAAGGGACACGCGTACGCTGGGGAGGACGAGCACGGGACGAGCGTCTATTTCAGCGTCGAGTCCGATCCTGACTACGGGAAGTTATCGCACCTCAATCGTGACGAGCTGCTGAGTGGCGTCCGGAAGGGCGTGGCCGAGGGCAAGCGTCACCCGGCGGATTTCGCGCTGTGGAAGGCCAGCAAGCCTAACGAGAGCATCGCGTGGGACTCGCCGTGGGGTAGGGGGCGCCCGGGCTGGCACATCGAGTGCAGCGTCATGTCGAAGGCCCTGCTGGGCGACACGATCGACATCCACGGCGGAGGCTGGGACCTCATCTTTCCGCATCACGAGAACGAGCTCGCGCAAAGCGAGTGCGCGAATGACAAGCCGTTCGTGCGTTACTGGCTGCACGTGGGCTTCCTCACGGTGGAGGGCGAGAAGATGTCCAAGTCGCTTGGTAACTTCACGACAGTCGCCGCCGCGCTCTCAGAGTGGCGCCCTGAAGCGTTGCGATTGTGGTTCGCGGGCACGCACTACCGCAGTCAGATCGACTACTCTCTCGTGGCGCTTGGCCAAGCTGCCAAGAACATCGAGCGCTTCGTGAACATGCTCGCGAACGCCGAGCACGCGAAGGCCACCGCGCGGCACGAGCGCAAGCTCGGTGACGACGAGTTCCTGGCCGTCGTCGAGAAGCGACGGCACGAGTTCGAAGCGGCGATGGATGACGACCTTAACACGCCCAACGCTCTTGCAACGCTTTTCGAGCTCTCGACTGATATCAACAAGTACGTCAGCGACCCGCATGCGCAGACTTTGGACTCGGCGCTCAAGTCGTTCCACAAGCTCGAGAACGTCTTCGACATCTTGCCCGCGAATGACCAGGCGGCGGGTGATGTCGCGCCACTCTTGGACCTTCTTCTCGATGCACGCGAGGCTGCGCGCGCGAAGAAGGACTTCGTGACCAGCGACCGCATCCGTGACCGCTTGAACGAACTGGGCTTCGTCATCGAGGACGCTGGCAAGGGCAAGGGGCCTCGGTGGCGGCGCAAGTGAGGTCACGCTCCATTCTGCATCGCGCAGCGTCGATCGTCGCATTCGTGGCCGCGCTCCTGTTCCTGGCTCCACTCGTCTCAGCGTTCGTCGATCATGACCTTCCTCACTTCCAAGCGCAAGAGGAGAACCGGCGAGTGGAGACGAGCAGGGACGGCACACTCGCGTCCGTCAACCTCTTCTTGGACTCTGACCCGCTGGTGAACCTCGTGCGCTTTCGCGTGGACCCCGCGCATGGCTTGTTCGAGAGCGAGTTCCGTCGTGATGACTCTGACGCAAGCGCGGCTTTCCGCACGCGCGTGACGCTGACGCGCTTCCTCGAGTACCGCGACTTGAATGCGGACTTGCACTTCGAGAACGGCTCGGACATGGTCGTCCACTCGTGGCGGCTCGACGCTTACAAGTGGGAGACCACACCGTGGCGTGCCGTCTTCATTGGTGGCCAGCAAGCGCAGGATACCGCTTGGGCTGCGAACGCCTCTGGCGCGCCCGACCTCAAGTTCGAGCTGGGTGCGGCTGGTCTCGCGTTCACCGATGAGGGCGCTAGGGTGCGTCAGCAGGACGTCGTCGTGTACGTGGACATGAAGAACTTCCCTCCTCGCGGCGTGGGCAACCTCTACGCCATAGAGGGCACCATCAGCTCCACGCCGGGAGCGTCGCCCAGCGTGCACGTCGTGACGGATGCGAATGGCACCAAGCTGCCTGTGGCGCTCCTCGTGACCACGCCGGATCGGTTGGGCTTCTTTGACTGGGGCGGCCAGGCCACTCTCGATAAGGTCGAGCAGAATCTGAACGTCTCGCTTTTCTCGGGGAGCGACGCGAGCGGGGATAGCAGCTTCGTCGTGGAGTTCCCGCGCTTCGACAAGACCGCGCGCATGGTGCTGGTGAGTGGTGTCGAGTACCGGCTTCCAGACAAGCGGAGCCCGGAAGCTGGCGTTGCAGCGATCTTGGCGACGTTGGGTGTGCTTTCTCTTGCGCTCTCAACGGTCAAGCGCCGGTGAACACCACGACGCAAAGATCCCAAGACACCAAACGTCAGATCCGTGCGATGATCGCCTTGATCTCTTCCAAGCTCTTCGCTGCGAGTGCTTCGGCTTGCGCAAGCGTCTTTGACTCGGCGTACACGCGGAAGATCGGTTCTGTTCCGCTGGGGCGCACGAGGACCCATCCGTCATGGGTGTGGACCTTCACGCCGTCCGTCGTGTCCACGCGATCCTTCGCGTGCGCCTTCGCGAAGCCGTCGAGCGTGGCTTGCTTCTTCGAGTTGGGGCACTCGATCTTCTTCTTCACGGACGCAGCCGTTGGCAATTCCGACAACAGGGTGCTGAGCGGCTTCCCGGCCTTGGCGAGGAGCTCTAGCACCTTGGCGACGGTCATGCTCGCGTCGCGGCAGTGCTGGAACTCGGGCCAGATGATGCCGCCGTTCTCCTCGCCTCCGATCAGTGCGTCGTGGGCCAGCATGTAGCGAGCGACGATGGGCGCGCCGACGCGCGTGTAGTGCAGCGTGCCACCCTTGGCTTTCACGTGC
Source organism: Thermoplasmatota archaeon (assembly GCA_041658815.1). Classification (GTDB taxonomy): domain Archaea; phylum Thermoplasmatota; class SW-10-69-26; order JACQPN01; family JAJPHT01; genus JAJPHT01. The sequence continues at coordinate 1,415 of JBAZZN010000291.1, read as the reverse complement.
TCCTCGATGATCGCGCTCGACGAGACGGGCGTCACGACCAAGCCACCCTTCTTCTGCTGGACCGCGTGGCCCGCGAGGAGCGCGAGCATCTTGTTGCCGTCGATGTACGTGCCTTGCTCGTCGATGAACACGCAGCGGTCCGCGTCGCCATCTTGGACGACGCCAAGTTGGGCGCCGAAGGCGCGCGTGGCTGCGATCAGGTCCTTCACGTTCTCTGGCGTGGGCTCACTGGGGTGGCCAGGGAATGTGCCGTCGGGCTGCGCGTTGAGCGTGATGACGTGCACGCCGAGCTTGCGGAGGAGGTAGGGCGCTGTGAGGCTCCCGGCGCCGTTGGACGTGTCGAGCGCGATCGTCAGCTTCGCGCGGGCGATGGCCGCGTGGTCCACCTTCGTCACGATGGCGTCCACGTAGCGTTCGTTCACGTCGGGCTCGTTGCCCAACGTGCCGATCTGGCTCCACTCGACGTCGCGGAAGCGCGCCGAGAAGTAGTGGTCCTCGATGGCGTCCTCCTTGTCGGAGCGCATCTCGGTGCCGTCAGCGTCGATGAACTTGATGCCGTTGAATTCCGGCGGATTGTGCGAGGCCGTGATGACGGCACCGGCCGCTGCGCGGCCCGCTGAAGTCTTGATGGCGTACTGGAGCGCGGGAGTCGTGACGATGCCGGCGCTTCGCACGTGGACGCCAGTCGATAGCAACCCGGCTGTGAGTGCGGCTTCCAGCATGGGGCCGCTCGTTCGCGTGTCTCTGCCGACGATGACGGTGTCGCCTGGCTTGAGGAACGTTCCGAGCGCGCGGCCGAGCTTCATCGCGAGCTCCGCGTTCATGTCCACGTTCGCGTACCCGCGAACTCCGTTGGTGCCGAACAGCTTGCCCATGGGTCATCACTCGGTCTTGGTCGGGTCGAACCTTACGCTCTTGAGGAGGAGCCCCTTCTCGATGTGCGCGCCTGCCCCGATCACGGAGTCAACGATGGCGGCGTCGTCCTCGATGCGGGCGCCTGGCCCCACGATGGAGTCCTTGATGGTGACGTTGCTGCCGATGCGGACGTTCTCGAGGAGGACCGAGCGCGCGATGTGGCATTCTCCGGACAGCATGCAGCCGTCCCCGATCACGGCCCAGTCGTCGATCGTGGCTCCCGCGTCCTGCACGTCTTGTCCGCGGAGCACGTTCGTGCCCAAGTGATGAAGGATGGCTTCGTTCGCTTTGAGGTACGTCTCGGGGCGGCCGCAATCGACCCAGTAGCCGTCGAACCTCATGCCGTGGAGCTTCTTTCCCTCAGCGAGGAGCTGCGGGAACGTCTCGCGCTCGATGCTTGCGGCTTTGCCCGGGGGGATCACGTCGAAGACCTCTGGTTCGAGCAAGTACGTGCCCGCGTTGGCGAGGTCGGATGGCGCGGACTCCTTGGTCTCGGGCTT
>JBAZZN010000290.1:0-4079 GCA_041658815.1 Thermoplasmatota archaeon | reverse complement strand
TCACGCTTGGCGATTCTGATACGAGATGCGAATCGCGGGCACTCGGAGGAACCAAGCGTGCGCCCGGTTTGTGTGCTCGCGTGCTCGTCACCATCGCGACGGACGGGTTCGTCGCCGCAGATGGCGCGGGCGGATGGGCGTTCGTGGCGCGCGGGGATGGCGTGGACGTGACGCGCCGTGGCGAGCTGAGGAACGTCGCGCCGCACTTGGCCGAGTGGCGCGCCATGATGGAGGCGCTCGCTTGGGCCGAAGGCGCGCTCTTCGAGGCAGGAGACGAGATCGAGCTGCGCACGGACAGTGCGCTCGTGGCGAAGGGGCTCGCGTCGCGCAAGCCCGCCATGTCGGGCGAGGCGGCCGAGGCCCGCGCGGCGTGCCGGCAAGCGCTAGCGCGGCTGGGCGAGCGCGGCATCCGCGCGAGCGTGGTGCGCGTGCCACGTGAAGCGAACGAGGAGGCGGACCGGCAGTCGAGGCGGGCGGCGGGGGATGACCCACGATGAGACTGCGCGAAGCGCCAATCGCCAAAAGGGGGAGACGTGGACGTGCGAGAGGACTCTGGGGGAACCCCTACGCGGGGTTCGCGAACCAAAGGTGAGCCGCCGCCCGCGACTTTGGTCGCGGGCTAGTCGAACCGCGATTCGACGCCGACGCGAGGCCGCGTAGCGGCCGGTCCCACAGGACGCGTCGAGCGCCCCAGACCCCCTCCCCAAGCGGACCCGGCGAGACCGCAGCGAGCCGTGCGAGCGAGGACCAAGCCGCGCCCGGAGGCGAGGCGAGACCGCAGCGAGCCGTGCGAGCGAGGACCAAGCCGCGCCCGCAGGTGCGGCGAGACCGCAGCGAGCCGTGCGAGCGAGGACCAAGCCGCGCCCGGAGGCGAGGCGAGACCGCAGCGAGCCGTGCGAGCGAGGACCAAGCCGGGTCCGCTTTTCGCGCCAGCCTGCGGGCTGGCACGAAAAGCGGACCCGGCGAGATTCGAACTCGCGGTCTCAGGCTTAGGAGGCCTGCGCCATATCCGGGCTTGGCTACGGGTCCAATAGGATTCCTTCGCCGTAGGAAAGTGACCTAGCGTGCGACGGGCTCACGGCCACGCGAATCCAGCGGTCACTGAAAAGCTTATTCGCGGAATCCAGGCGGCGCGCCGTCTCGCTTGACCGCTCTGCGCGTGATGACGAATGCAGTCACGAACGATGCGATCGAACCCGCCGCGATGATGGGCAGCAGGATCGCGAGCCCCAAGGACGCGCAGGAGATCGTGTGGGGCCCGCTTCCGGCCGTGTACGGTCCCTGCGTCGTGGGACAGTTGACGCCGACGATCCCGCTGAAGCCGTTCGTGAGCGGCAGCCCCATCCACGCGACGTACGCGAGTCCCGCCAACCCCAGGAAGACCAAGGCAAGGACGTCCTTACGCACGTGGCGAGGTCATCAGGGGGCCTCTTCAAACCTCGTGCGCACCCATGCTCCGAATTGCTCAACGAGGCCTCCACACGGCTTAAATACCCAACCACGGACTTGGCGGCGTCCATGCGCTCTTCCCTCTGCTTGTTCGTGGCCGTCCTCATGTTGGGCGGCGCCTTCGCTGGGTGTTTCAGCGGGGCCACGAGCGGCTCTTCCTCCGAGAAGACGCAGACCCAGTCCGCGTCCGCGACGAACTCGAGCATCAACTCGTCCCTCGTGGACGATGGCTCGGGCAACATGACCGTTGACACTGGCCACATGGCGCACATGCACGACTATTGGCAGGGGCGCGAGCGCGTGACGCTGATGGAGACGGACCTCCAGGTTGATGTCCCCACGGCCATGATGTTCACGTTCTTCGACCTCTCGCGCGGCACGGCCGGCGTTGGCGGCGTTTCGGTCAACCTTCCTGACGAGCAGATCGTGTTCGAGGGCACCGGCAAGATGGAGTTCACGGCGACGTGGACGGACCCGACGATCACTGGGATGGGCCTCACCTACAAGACGGCCGCCTCCCCCTCCTACGGCGCGCCCAAGGACATCACCTCGGGAACGCCGGCCGTCATCGTCGTGGCGCCAGACATGACGGACATGCCCCACTCGAAGACGTCGCGTTGGGGCTTCCTCCTGGCGCCCGACAAGGCTGGCGAGGTCATCTACGGCAAGATCCACGTGAAGGTCGATATCGTCCGGATGCGCGACATCACGCTCTTCCCCGGCCACCCCGAACTCTTCCACGGCCTCCACACGCTGGAGCTTTGGAAGGGCAGCGCCTCGTCCTCGCAGACGACGTTCGTCACGCAAGGCGCGAACGCCATCACGAAGTCGCCCGGCCAGGATGACACGCTCCAGTCCAAGGTCGTCGTCCCGATGGAGACGCTCAACATGACGGCGAACCTTACGGTGAAGACCGTGAACTCGGACGTTGGCAAGATGACGAATCTCACGTTCCTCGTGAAGGCCGCCAACACGAACCGTTACTTGGCCGCCAAGCTAATCGGCGTTGACGCCGCCACGAACACGTACCGCTACGCTTGGATGGTCGATATGCGGATGACCGACAGCCCTTACGCCAAGGAAAGCTCGTGGCGCTTCGACGTTCAAGTGGACACGGACCCCAGCCAGGGCACGTTCAACAGCCAGTGCGGCGGCTGCTCGAACGCCAAGATCGATTATGACCTCGAAGTCATCGCGTACGATGGCGCAGTCGATGGCGCGACGAAGCTCATGGGCGGCGGCCGCGGCGGTTGAACCCCTAAATAGGCACCGCTAGGGGCGCAGTGCTCCTTACCGCACCACTACCCGTCGAACGCGCAGAGCACGCTCTCGTGAAGCGCTTCGACCCAGTGCTGACGAGTCCGTTCCACATGGAGTGGCTCGTGCCGCTGGACGCGACGACGGAGGACGACTACACGCGCGCCATCGCCGAGAAGGCCGAAGCCATACTCAGAAGCGCCCGCTTCATGAGTGCTCTCCACGCGGACGACCCGACCGACCTCGAAGTGCGATTGTGGGTCGAGGCCGCCCAAGCCAACGGCTGCGTGTCCATCACGTGGGAGCCTGGCGTGCAGCGCTTCGGATTCCACCTCCTCGACGAGTCACTCCGCGAGCGGCTCGGCTGCATCGTGTTCGACGCTTTGCCATGCGTGGGCGCCAGTGAGAGCCTGACGCAGGCTCAGGAGGTCATGGATGCCGCGCTCGAAGCGATGGCGAACGCAGAGCGCAAGGAGCCAGACGCGGTGGCAGCCTACGTTCGTGCGTCACGCAAGGGATCCACGAGCGTCCGCATCCACGACGCGCCTGGGACGGATGCGGACGAGTAGGAAACCATCCCCAAGCGGGCCTGTTGGGATTCGAACCCAAGAACAACAGCTCCGAACTCCGACGCGTCCGCTGCGGCGGACCGGCGCGCGTTGCGCGCCTCGCGTCGTTGCCGCTCGCTGCGGCTCGCGGGGCAGCCGCCTCATCGTGCAGCGGGCCTGTTGGGATTCGAACCCAAGAACAACAGCTCCGAAGGCTGCCGCCTTATCCTAGCTAGGCTACAGGCCCGATGGACTGCGCCAAGCGCAGCCACCAGAAAAAGCCTCTGTCGATTTTATCAGCAAGGTCGACGCTCGTTTCGCCCATGGGCATCCTGTCGGACCGCGACATCTTGGAGCGCCGCGCGTCGGGCTCGCTTGGCATCGAGCCATTCGATGAGCGCTGCCTCACGCCCAACGGCTATGACCTGCGCGTGGCCGAAGTGATGCTGCCTGACGTGGACGGCCTGGTGCACCGCGAGGGCAAGGTCATCGTGCCTGGTGGCGCGCGTTTCCTCGTGAGCACGATGGAGCGCGTGAGGATGCCTGGCGACGTGACAGCCCAGCTCTGGATCCGCTCGTCGTTCGCGCGACGTGGTGTGATGGGCGCGTTCGGCAAGATCGAGTGCGGCTTCGAGGGCACGTTGACCGTCGGCGGGTTCAATGCCGCGCGCACGCCACTCGAATTGCCAGTCGGTGAACGGTTCTGCCAAGTGGTGTTCGAGCAGATGGAGAGTGCCCCACGGCGCTTGTACGCCGAACACAGCGGCAATTATCAGGGGCAAAGCGGGATCACTCTAGCCAGGGATCGTCCGTGACGGACCCATG
>JBAZZN010000289.1:0-4109 GCA_041658815.1 Thermoplasmatota archaeon | reverse complement strand
GCGCCATCTGCGCCCGGCAGGCCTGGCGGACCCGGCGGTCCTGGCGGACCTCCCGCAGGTCCCGGCGTTCCGGGAGGACCGGCGGGACCTGGTGGACCCCCAGCGGGGCCGAGCGGGCCGATCGCGCCATCGGCTCCAGGCGGTCCTGGGGGACCCGGGGGTCCAGCGAGGCCAATCGCGCCCGCGGGACCCGGCGCGCCATCCGCACCGGAGTGGCCCGGCGGCCCCATCGGTCCAGCGGGCCCCGCAGGACCCTTGAGGCCAACCGCGCCAGAGACGCCTGTTTCCCCGGCAGGACCGCTTGGGCCAGGCGAACCGACGCTTGCGAACGTGGTCCATTGCTGAGAGCTGGTCTCGGGCGCAAGGCCTGCCGTGGTCGTGGTGCCCGCGACGAACGTGGAGCCTTGGTGCGAGACGAGGTCGTTGAGCAGGTAGCTAACGTTGGCCGCCCAAGGTCCGCGATAAGTGATGTAGGAGGTCGGGCCGAAATGCTCGACGATGCTCCAGGATCCGACGCTGGAGCGGGGATCCCGGTCGCTTGCTGTGAGCCTGGTCGAGACGAAGGTCGATCCATTGTAGGCGACCGTCTCGTTGGCGTAGTACGTTTCTCCGGGTGCCCACTCGCCACGGTACGTTGTCGCGAGCTCCAGGTCCGCGAATGTCGTGAGTTGGCGAGGAGAGAGCGACGTCGTGAGCAGGATTGCGAGCGCGATGGCGGTGAGCGTCAGCTTGTTCATGGTGGTCCCCTCCATCGATATCACACCCCCATGGCGATGCGCAGTACGTCACGCAATCCAGGCGCCATGCCGATCACGAAGATCGAGATCATGACGAGTCCCGCGATGCTAGTCGTTCGCGTCGTGGTCGCGGTCATCGAGCCGTCAGCCCACCTCGCGCGCGATCGCGGCACGGTCTGCTCCCCCCACTCGATGGTCCCGCTGCCGGCGCCGGCCTCGCGCGCGAGGAGCCAGACCACGACGAACGTCATCACGAGCTTGGCCGCGAGGAACGGGAAGCCGCCCCAGAAGCCGAGGAGAACGTCCCCCACGGGGTGCTTCTCGGAGTAAGGCGGGATACCGAAGCCGAAGGGGTCATCGTGCGCGAACCACGTGGCGAACCCATCGACCACGTGCGCGAAGACGAGCGCGACGCTCAAGGCCAACGCGTAGATCAGGAAGACCTCGGGGCGTTTCACCGCGGTCTTGCCGACGTGGAGGAGAGCGAAGACGCCAAGCAAAACGAGCCCGAGCAAGGCTAAGGCAGGCGCGAGCCGCCCCGCGGACGCAAGGCCCGAAAACCCGGTGGATACCACGAGGGCCAGCGCAAGTGCGACGCCGCCTGTCGCGCCGAGCGCGCGCGCGACGCTCTGAGGCACGCGCAGCGCGGCGAGGCCGTGGCGCGCGGGCCACGCGGCTTTCCCCGCGTAGCGCGCGAAGGCGTACACGCCAGCTGCGACGAGGCTCGCCGTGACGAGAATGAAGATGGCGGCGGGGACGAAGAGCCTCCCATTCCACGCTTGCGGCGCCCACACGTCGCCCGAGAGCCATCGGGCGATGAGGTAGAGCGAGCCTGCGGCGAAGGGGATCCCCAGCGCGAAGAGCGTGACGTTCACGGATGCGAGGCCGCGCGTCGCGCGCCAGTGGAAGACACCGATGGCGAGGACGACTGCCAAGGCGACGCACCAAACAGGCGGGAATGCGGAGATCCCCGCGCCCCACGTCATGACAATGCCGGCGTACGCGAGGAGGCCTGCGACGAGCGCGGCGGACGCGATGCCAGTGAGCCGCCGCGCATTATCGAGGCGACGCTTCTGGAGGAGGACGCCCAGCAGCATCGCGGCGATCACGTACGCTGCGACTTGAACGTAGATCACGGGCGTCACGAATGCATACGCGATCGGGCTTGGATCGCAGTTCGTGCCGGGCCGACAGAACACGTTCGCGTCCTCCAGGACGCGAGCGGTCGCGCCAAAGAAGATCCACGGCAGGAGCGCGGTGAGGAACCAACCATCCGCGGCGAGGCCGTGTTCCTTCACGATCCCCGCGTAGAGCCCGTAGAGGAGCAGCGCGAGCACGACGCCAAAGACGAGCAGGCCAACGAAGGTGAAACCGTCCGTCGCGATGACGCCCGCGGGCCCGAGGCCTGCGCACGCCGCCTCCGCGGAGGATCGGCACTGGTGTGTGTCCAAGGCGAGCGGGCCGTAGAGGTGCTGCCAGACGAAGTGATCGTAGAAGATGCTCGGTGCGAGAACGACCCCGACGGCGACGATCGCCGTACCGAGGAGGATGACCCCCAGGCAGATCGATAGAGCATGCTGATGGATGAAGGCCTTCCCCCACATGGACAAGCAAGAGGCGGGGGCGTCTCTTAAGATTTGGCCCCGCGCGCATTCGCGATGTGACGCGTGGTGCCACGCGCCCCCGCCGCCCCGCGCCCCGTTCCCTTGAAGTAGCCCATGCCGCATCCGCGCGCTCATGGCCGTGGACCTCCGCCACCGCAAGTACGCGCTCGACATCGACCCCAAGGCCCTGGATGGCCAGGACGTCGTCGTGGCGGGGTGGATCCAGGAGACGCGCGACATGGGCGGCATCGCCTTCGTCATCCTGCGCGACCGCACGGGCACGCTCCAAGTCGTCCTCCCGAAGAAGAAGCTCGACGCCGCGCTCGTGGACGCGCTCGTGAAACTGAGCCGCGAAAGCGTCGTCGCGATCGTTGGCACCGTGAAGGCCAGCGAGAAGGCCCGCAACGGCTACGAGATCCTGCCCAAGGAAGTGCGCCTCCTCAACGCGAGCGAAGCTCCGCTCCCCATGGGCATCGTCGATAAGGTGGACGTGGACTTCGAGACGCGCCTTGACAACCGCTTCTTGGACCTCCGGAAACCGGAGGTCCAATCCATCTTCCGCGTCCGAAGCGTGCTCGTGAAGGCCGGCATTGATAGCTTCACCAAGATGGGCTTCATGCAGGTGCACACGCCGCGCATCATCGGCGCGAGCAGCGAGGGCGGCACCGACCTCTTCCCGGTCAAGTACTTCGAGAAGGATGCTTTCCTCGCGCAGTCGCCCCAACTCTACAAGCAGATGCTCATGGCAACGGGCATCGACCGCCAGTTCGAGGTCGCCACGTACTTCCGCGCCGAGAAGCACAACTCGTACCGTCACCTAAACGAAGTCACGGCGTTCGACGTCGAGATGGCGTTCATCGAGAGCGAGGAGGACGTCATGAGCGTCCTCGAAACCTCGGTCCGCGACATGTGGGCCGCCGTGCACGAGAGCTGCCAGCCCGAATTGAAGACGCTTGGCAAGGAAGTCAATGTGCCCGCGCTGCCATTCCCGCGCGTGCACTACGACGAGGCCCTCAAGCTCGTGAACGACACGAAGCGCTGGACGAACGACAAGGGCCAGCAAACCGAGATCCCGTGGGGCGAGGACCTCAATGCCGCCGCCGAGAAGATCCTTGGCGAGGTCATGGCCGCGCGGGGCCACGAGTTCTACTTCATCACGAAGTACCCCGAGCAGATCCGGCCGTTCTACACCTTCATCGAGGAGAGCGGCGCCATCAGCCGCAGTTTCGACTTGGAGCACAACGGCCTCGAAGTCACGAGCGGTGCCCAGCGCCAGCACGACCCCAACAAGCTCGTGGAACGCATCCACCACAAGGGTCTCGACCCCGCGGACTTCACGGATTACCTCAAGCCGTTCCGGTATGGCATGCCGCCGCACGGTGGATTCGGCTTGGGCATCGACCGCTTGACGATGGAAGTGCTCGGCTTGCCCAACGTGCGCGAGGCCGTGCTCTTTCCGCGCGACCGAAACCGGCTCGCGCCGTGAGCGAGCGAGCGCGAGAGGCCCCGGGGCGCAAACTTCCCCATGGAACGTGAGAGTCCAACTCACGGAATCCCGGCTTGTTCTGCTTGTGACGCCTCCTGATCCACGCCAAGAAGCCAATACTCCAAGAAGCCAAAACGTCAGGCGATCTGACAGCGGGCTTGGTTTCTGGTATGTGGGGCTTTCGGTGGTGGAGCATAGCTTCGGCTGGGCATGGGACTTTTGCACTCGTGGTGCTGTGAGGGGTGCGGAAGGGTGTGGGTTCTCAGCCGCGTTCCAGTTCAG
>JBAZZN010000288.1:0-4114 GCA_041658815.1 Thermoplasmatota archaeon | reverse complement strand
TGGCGCCCCCGCGCCACGCCTGAAGGACCTACCAGCCGAGGACCCCGCGAAAGCGTACGAAACCCTCGTGGCGCAGTACAAGGCCGGCGTGGACGAGGGGCACCTCGTGCACGGCGACTTCAGCGAGTTCAATATCCTCCATCACAAGGGCGAGCTGGTCGTGATCGACGTCGCGCAGGCCGTGCTCGTCGAGCACCCCATGGCGCGAGAGTTGCTCACGCGCGACGCGAAGAACCTCGCTGGCTACTTCCGCCGCCAAGGCGTGAAGACGACGCCAGAAGAAACGCTCAAGCGCTTGATGCCCAAGCCCAAACCCAAGAAGGAAGATGACGAGGAGGCCCCTTGATGGTCGTCCACAGTGTGAAGATCCCGCAGAACCGCGTCGGGGCCCTCATCGGTCCCGAAGGCAAGACCCGCCACGAGTTGCAAGAGCGCTCGGGCTGCCGCATCCACGTCGATTCCGAGAGCGGCGAGGTCGAGATCGAGGACTCGAAAGCGTTCGAGCCCATCCTCGTGCTGAAGGTCCGCGACGTGGTCCGCGCCATCGGGCGCGGCTTTTCGCCCGACCACGCCCTCCGCCTTTTCCAAGACGACACGTACCTTGATATCATTGACCTGACCGAGTACGTGGGGAAGGCCACGAAGGACCTTGAGCGCGTGCGCTCCCGCATCATCGGCACGCACGGCAAGACGCGTCGAAGCATCGAGGAATCCACCGGCGTCGAGGTCAGCATCCTCGGCAAGACCGTCAGCATCATCGGCGAGATGAACGAGGTCGCCGTCGCGCGAGAGGGCATCGAGATGCTCCTTGGCGGGGCCGCGCACGCCACCGTGTACAAGTTCCTGGAACGCAAGCACAAGGAACTGCGATTGCAAGATATGGGCCTATAGGGCTCGTTGCGCCCGCCAAGTCAGTGTCCTTCAAGCATCAGTTCGCCACGCACGGGGCATGTACGAACAAGGCTTATCCCAGCGGGCTGCGTCGAAGATAGCATGGCCGTCTCGCGCCCCCTGCTCGTCGCCGTCGCCTGCATGGTTCTGCTGCTAGGCAGCGTCACGTTCGAGGTGGTCTTCCACCGCACGTTCACCGTTGAAGTGCACGATGCTGTGGGGTGGCAGACCGTCGGCAGTTTCGGTACAGGTGACAAGGGCCTTCGCGCTGAGCCAGTCCTCGGCACGCACGCGGTCACCGTGAACAGGTCGGACAACGTCGAGTTCCGCGTGCGCGTGGACAACGCGTACCCGTTGGCCTACTCTCACTCGTATGTCGTGGGCTACCAAGGCATCAACGTCGGGGAAGGCACCTTGACGGCGCCAGCGCGCGACGTCGGGACATCGAGCTTCACTATCCCAGCGTCCACGCTGCTCACGAACGTCGGACCGAAGACGGATCCCCGCGATAACATCACGTTCGTGTACTTCGACGTCCGCCTCGGCAACATCGACGTTCCCGCGAGCTTCCAACTCCAGGAGGTGAGCCGATGAGCGCTGCCCCAGCCACCGAGCACCGCCCGTCCTTCTTCAACTTCCGCAACAGCATCGTGCTGCTGGGCGTCGTCATCACGACGATCGGTCTCATCTATTTCGCGTTCGCCTTCGAGGACATCATCTCGCAGTGGGGCCGCGTCATCGACTTCCTGCTCCTCGCCATCATATACATCTCGATGGGCCTCCACTTCGCGTCCATGGAGACTTCCCCCGAGCTGCTGCACGCGCGCGGCTGGCGGTGGCTGCGCACGACGACAGCGTTCTACCTGCTCGGCATCTTCGGGGGCGGCGCCACGGTGATCGCGTTCCTCAACGTGGACGCGCTCAACCGCGCCATCAAGCTCCTCGTCGTCGTCACGCTGGGCCTCGCCCTCATCCTGATCGCGGCGACCAGGTTCGGGAAGGGGCACGGCGCCGCCGAGCAATAGCCCGCGAGAGTGTCCCAACTAGGGAACCAGGCGCTGCGGGCCCCGGGGGCGCAGCTTTGCGGTTCACGCCAAGAATCCAATACGCCAAGAAGCCAAGGCGTCGGGCGAGCCCGCAGTCAGGTTGGATTCTTGGATTCTTTGCTTCTTGGCGTTCGAATCCAAGCTTCATCTCTCTCCTGGCTATCCGACCGACCGAAAGCAGCTCCGTTCTCCGCGCCTCCGCGGTGAAGAACGCCGCACCCGAACGCAAGAGCCTTTATGGCCCCCCACGCCCGCTCGCGTCTCAGTTCGGAGGCTTGAGCAGTGCTCCTGCGAGTCATTCCAGCCATCGCCATCGTCACCATCTTGCTTGCGGGCTGCGTGTCGCCCGCTGCTGACCAACTCACGACCGCCACCACCACGGTCCCCGGTGGTCCCCTCGTGCCCCCCAAGCCCGATTTCGACTTCTCGAAGGTCGTCGACCCGGACCACGGCGACCACTTGCTGCCGCAGCTCCACACGGCAGGGCACGGCCTCGAGCTCCAGGGCCTCGCGCCCATCCAGAGCATCCTGCCGCCCGGCACGCGGGGCAGCATCACGCAGATCGACATGTGGGAGAACTACGCGCTTGTCTCGGGCATGGAGGGCGGACTCGCCTTCGCCATCGTGGATATCAAGGACCCCGCAAAGCCCAAGGCGGTCTCGTACTTCCCCAGCGCTGCCGACGGCTGGACCGCGCGCTTCAGCGCGGACGGCGAGTACGTCTTCTATGGTTGCCAGATGCTGGGCGCGACCGGCTACACGCCGACGAACCTCATCGGCACGTGCAAGGACCCCAACGAGGTGCACGCGCCCAACGCGAACCCCGGCGGCATCATCGCAGTGGACGTGAAGGACAAGGCCAAGCCAAAGTTCGTGGACTTCCTGGTCACGAGCGCCTCGCACAACCTCTTCGTCGCAAGCATCAACGGCACGGACACCATCTTCACGAACGGCGTGAACATCCTCCAGTTCGACCGAGAGGCGGGCAAGCTCATGGAGGTCACGACCGTGCCCGGCGTGCATGACAGCACGGTGCACCAGCACCCCATCACGAAGGACTGGCTCCTCTTCACGGGCACGAAGGAGCTGGCGATCTACAACGTGAACGACCCGAAGAGCCCCTCCATCGTCTTCGAGGGCGACGGCAAGCGCACGAACTGGACGGGCTGGCACGAGCAGACCATGATCCCCGGCATCGTGGACGGCCGCGTGATCCTTGTGCTCGCGGGCGAGACTGGCGTCTCTCCGACCGCCGGTGCGCCCGACATCGTCACGTTCGTCGATATCACTGACCCCACTCACCCCGCGAAGTTGAGCACGTGGAAACCGCCCTTTGACCCGAAGGTGCCTTGGTTCTCGTACTACTTCAGCGCGCACGAGATGGCCGCCACACCAACGGGCCAAGTCGCCATCTCGTGGTACCACGGCGGCGTGTGGGTCGTGGACGTCTCCACCAAGGAGCGCCAGTCCGCGCCCGTCACGCTCGCCGCGTACCAGCCGCACGACACCATCACTGCCGTGCCAAGCACGTTCGCGCAGACGCCCATCCCCGTCGTGCCCTTCGTGTGGGGCGCGGGCTGGGACGAACGCGGCTACCTCGTCGTCCCTGACATGCACACGGGCGTGTACGTGCTCAAGCCCGATTGGGGGCTGCACCCGACGGGCACGCCCATGGGTGGGCAGTAAGTTGGACGTGTTCCGTCACAACGCCGCCGCATGGGACATCGAGGTCGCGCAGGCGAACCCATGGGCCATCCCCGCAAGCGCCGCCGAAGTGGCGGCCGCGCGCGAGGGGCGCTGGGGCGTGAAGCTCACGAACACGCAGCACGCGCCGCGCTCGTGGTTCCCCGCTGAGATGCGCGGCGTCCGCATCCTCGCGCTCGCATCGGGCGGTGGGCAGCAGGCGCCCATCCTTGCGGCGGCCGGCGCTGACGTGACGGTGCTCGATGCGTCGCCCGCGCAGCTCGCCCAGGACCGCTTGGTGGCCGCACGGGAGAAGCTGGTACTGCGCATCGAGCAAGGCGACATGGCGGACCTGTCACGCTTCCCCGACGGCTCGTTCGACCTCGTCTTCAACCCTGTCTCCTCCCTATTCATTCCGGAGGTGCTTCCCGTGTGGCGAGAATGCTATCGTGTGTTGCGGCCTGGCGGCTCGCTCCTCGCGGGCTTCCTCAATC
>JBAZZN010000287.1:0-4132 GCA_041658815.1 Thermoplasmatota archaeon | reverse complement strand
TTGCCGTTGTTCTGGTCCCAGCGTGTGCATCGGTCGAAGCCGCTGCCAGTCGCGTTCATCGTGCCAGCGATGCTGTTGTGGGTGGTGTCCGTGGAGGTGCCAGGAGGCACCTTCGGGTTGCTGACGTTCGCGTACATCATGCCGCCGAAGACGGGCTCCTTGCCGATCCCGGTACCTGTCACGCGAGGCTTCGAGCAGTCCCAAGCCTGCACGTAACTGCCGTCCGACTCGTAGCCCCACGGATTCTTCACGTTGGCATCGGAGTTCGAGTTCTCCTGATCGCGGGGGTGGTCCGCGAAGCTGTAGTCATTGAGCGCGGGATTCAGCGGGACGATGGTGTTGTCGAACGTGTCCGTCACGTGCCAGCCGGCGAGGCAGTCCGCGAAGTGGAGCACGCCGCCAGCCCTGTGGAGCGTACCAGTGGCCACTGGGACGAGGGGACAGCTGGGGCCATAGGTCGCGCCTGGCACGCCGAAGTCGGCCCACACGCGCGCCTTGTTGTCATTGAAGTTGTAGGCGTTCACGTCGAAGTTGTCTTGGGCACAGGCCTGGCAAGGCACGACCGATTGCGTGTCGAACCAACCGATGTTGAGGAACTCGCGAACCCATTCGCCGTCATTGTGCGTGGGCTTCCAGTTCGCGGGAATCGTGAGCGGCGTCGTGACCTTGGGGCAAACGCTCGTGTCGAGCAGCAACTCGGCGCGGTACTCCGTGAGGCCTTGGTCGGCGAGGCCGACGTAGCCGTCCTTGTTGCAGTCCTTCCACACGCCAAGCATCGCCTGGTAGTTGTTGTCCGTGGTCTGCACGCTCGTGCGGAGGGTGGCGAGTTGCGTGTCGATCGCGGTGCACACCTGCGCGCACTGTGTCTGGAAACCGTTGAAGTACACCTGCCGGACGTCTTGCGACGGATTCACGTCGGTCGTGGTGTACATCCAGCCCTCCTTATCTCGTTTCAAGCTGGGCTCGTACTCACCCTTCCCGCCCCAAGCCGCGCCCAATGGCACAGCGAGCATGAGCATGCAGAACGCAGCCGTTACGACGATCCTTCTGGACATGATGACCAAGCCTCTCCATGGCGAGCGCTCATGGCGCTCCCGGGGCGTAGTCCTCGGCAGGTAGCTTAAGTCCATCTGCGACACGCACAGGGACTCACGAGAGCCATGCTGCCGATGAGCCTTGAATTGAAGAGAAGGCGGCCCTGGCCGATGGTGACGTGAGTACTCCCGGCGGTTGGAGTCTTTGCTTCTTGGGTCCTTGGTGAGGCGGACGGGCAGCGTCCCACTCGGATCACCAAGCCCCCACCCACGCAAACCCTTTCACGCCTCCTCGCCTTCGCGCCCCTCGTGCTATACGACCTCGCGCGGCCCTTGCTGTTCCGCTTTGACGCGGAGCGGGTCCACGAGTTCACCATGCGGCGCCTCGAATCCGCCGGCCGCAGCGAGCGTGTGACAAGGCTGCTTCGTTCGCGCTACTTCATGGAGGACCCAAAGCTCGCCCAGGAGCTCTGGGGGCTGCGCTTCCCCAACCCAGTGGGCATCGCAGCGGGGTTCGACAAGAACGCGCGTTTGGTGGACACGCTTCCCCACTTGGGCTTCGGCTTCGTCGAGGTCGGCACCGTCACGAGCGAGCCCCAATCTGGCAACCCCCGGCCGCGCCTCTTCCGCTTGCCAAAGGACAAGGCGCTCGTGAACAGGTTGGGCTTCAACAACGACGGCGCGGACGCGGTGGCCGCTCGCCTCGCGCGCTCCGGCCGCTCGATGGTGCCCATCGGCGTCAACATAGGCAAGGCACGCAAGGTGCCCAACTCCGAAGCGACGGCAGACTACGTGCGTACCTTCGAGAAGCTCTTCCCGTACGGGAACTACTTCGTGGTGAACGTCTCGAGCCCCAACACGCCAGGCCTCCGGGACCTCCAATCTCGCGACCCGATGAGCGAGCTGCTCCGCGCGCTCAAGGAGAAGAACGCCGCGCTCTCGCGCGCGCAAGGCAGCAAGCCGCGCCCCATCCTCGTGAAGATATCTCCTGACCTCCTCCCAAAGGACCTCGAAGCGTTCCTCGACGTCGCCACCACGGAAAGGGTGGACGGCATCATCGCCACGAACACGACGACCGCGAGGAACGGCATCAGCACGCAAACGAAGGAGGAGGGCGGCCTCTCGGGCGCACCGCTTCGCGAGCGCAGCACCGCGATGCTGCGCACCATCTACAAGACGACCGAGGGACGCATCCCCCTCATCGGCGTGGGCGGCATCTTCACGGCGGAGGACGCGTGGGAAAAGATCCGCAATGGCGCCTCCCTCGTGCAGCTCTACACGGGCTTCATCTACGGCGGGCCCGCCACCGCAAGCGCCATCAATGAGGGGCTCGCGGAACTGCTCCAAGAGAACAAGTACGAGCACTTGGCGGACGCGGTGGGCTCGGCAGTCTGATCGGGGCCGAATCGCACGGGTTCACGTCCCGACACACGCCCTGCCTGATGGGGTCGGAGGGGGCTATTGGTCGGAAGGGTCGGAAGGGGAAGGGCCAAGGGTCCACAGGGGGCGGAGGGGCGTGATATCAGGCTCCGGGCCCGCGAGCAACGCGGCCCTCATGAAACGCGAAGCGGCGAAGAGACTAAGCAGGACCGTGGCCGCGACTCGTGCCCCTTTGGCCCCTCCTCCCATCGGGCCCTCCCCTTGCGACCCCTCCGACCAGGGACCCTTCCGACCCCGTCGCGAGCTCACAACGCGGCCCTGCATCGGCCACCCACGACCCCTCAAGCTGCTTTGATCGCCCTCGCGACCGCATCGCCCACTTCGTTCGTCTTGGCCGAGCCGCCAAGGTCGTACGTTAGTGCCTTCCCATCCGCCACGATGGCCGCGACTGCGCGCTCTATCGCGCGGGAAGCCTCCAGCATCTTCTTGTCGTCGTGCTTGTGGCCCAGCCACTCGAGCATCATCTGCGTGGCGAGCACGGTCGCGATGGGGTTCGCGATGGACTGGCCCGAGTGCTTGGGGGCGCTGCCGTGGATGGGCTCGAACATCGCGTGCTTGTCGCCGATGTTGCCGCTGGCCGCCATGCCCATGCCGCCTTGCAGGACCGCGGCGAGGTCCGTGACGATGTCGCCGATCATGTTGCTGGCCACACAGACGTCGTAGCCTTCGGGGTTGCGGATGATCCACTGCGTGAACGCATCGACGTACGCGTAGTCGCGCTCCACGTCCGGGAACTCTTTTCCGACCGCGTCGTAGCACATGCGGAAGAGCTGCGAGCCGCGCAGCACGTTCGCCTTGTCGATGCACGTGACGCGCTTCTTGCCGTCCTTGGGGGCGCCCTTGTTGCGTAGGCGCGAGAGCTCGAAGGCCTTGCGAGCGACGCGCTCGCTGCCCTTGCGCGTGATGATGTTCGTGTCAGTTGCGACTTCGGGGAGCTCGCCGACACCCCTTTGCAGCCAGCCCCGCGCGGGAGTGTACAAGCCCTCCGTGTTCTCTCGCACGATGACCAAGTCCACGTTCTCTGGCTTCCACACGTCCATGAATTGGCTGCCGATCTTGTGCCGCACGCCAGGGTAGAGCTTGGTTGGGCGCACGTTCGCGTACAAGTCGAGACCGAACCGGAGGCCGAAGATGATGCCGGCGCCAGCGATATCACCGGTCGGGAGGTTGGCTCCAGGCCAGCCCACCGCTCCAAGGAGGATGGCGTCCGCCTCGTCGCGACAGTACGGGAACGCTTCGCTCTCCCACTCCTTGCCGTGCTTGAGGTAGTACTCTCCGCCGCAGGCGAACTCTTGGAACTGGAGGTTGAGGCCGAACTTGTCGGAGACCGCGTCGAGCGCCTTGCGCCCCTCCACGAGGACTTCCTTGCCCACGCCGTCACCAGGCAAGAGCGCGACCTTGTACTGCCGCTTGGCCATGGCTCCGCCTATCCGGGGGACTGAGATAAGCGTATCTTCACGACGGGGCTTCGAATGCGACTCTCGCGTGGTCGCGTGGTCGCGTCCTCGCACTGGAGCGCGAGCTGCAAGCACAGCGGGCTCGCTCGTTCATCGTTGGGTCACCGCCCACGCTGCGATCGTGTCGGATGGGTTGGAGGACTCGGTCACCCTCAAGTCGATGAGGTCACCTGCCGCATACGCGACAGTGTTGGTCGTGTG
>JBAZZN010000286.1:0-4132 GCA_041658815.1 Thermoplasmatota archaeon | reverse complement strand
GTGGCCGTTTGCGTCGCTTTCAGTTTCTCGCCGATCTGCTGCAAGAGCACGCTCTTGCTTCCGCGGGCGTCGATGAGGACGCGTCCTTCGGCGCGCGACCAGCGCTTGGGGTGTGCGACGCCTTTTTCGAGGACTGGTTTGAGGTGCATGCCGGCACAGATCTTGGCGATCGCTTCGGCGGTGGGATTCTCCACGGCGATCGTCTTGGGGACGCGGCGCCAGGGCCGGTGCTCTGCCTTGTCAAAATAGCATGGCCAGAGCACGAGTTTGCCGTCGTCGCGGGATACCAATGCTCACTCCGTGAGCACAGCGTTGATCGCGCCGTGTTGTCCTGGGCGGCTCGTGATGCGGGCCTTGCCTGCCGACGTCTGGATGATGGCGCCCTTGGTGATGATGTTGCGTCGGACGTAGTTGATGTTGGCGGGGTTGCCCGTGACGGTCGTGATCTTGGCTTGTGCCGTCTTCCCCGTCTTGGGGTTGGTGACGTTGGCCGTGCTGGCCTTGAGCATGCGGACGCGCGTTTCGCCGGCTCGGATTCGGACGTACTTGCGCTTGTCCGTGCCGATCGTCGTGAGCACTGGCTCGCGGCCGATCTCGAACTTGCGTTTCTTGTGAGACATCTTCCGGCGCCCGCCGGTGGGCTTGCGCTTTGATTCGCCCTGCCAAATCGCCATGAACACACCTGACTGGAGAGGGCGCCCATCCTTCACCCCCTATTTGAGCGTTTTGCGGGTTTCGTTTGTTGCGGCCACTGGCTCCTGTCGAAGCGGACCCCCTCGGCTTACTCCCGAGTTCAGGCCCGGCACTGAGAAATTTTCTTATACCCCTACTCGCACATGGGCCCTTGCACACAGGGCGCGGTCGAGGATTCGTCCCTGACCTGTCAAGGAAGGATGCAAGTTGGCGCAGCTTTCTCGTCGAGAGGCAGATTTGGAGATAATCACGGTCGAGGACCTTTCCCAGGCTATCCAAGACCGGATCGGTCTGGTCGTCGATGAGGCGGAGCGTGACGCAGAATTCGTCATGGACATCTTCGGGTTCAACGACCGCATCATCGACAACGTTCTGGAACCGGAGGATCGGCAGCTCTTCTACATCCTTGAGGAGGAGGGGCTATTGACGACGGAGCGCGAGGAGACGACGCTTTACGATGGGCGTGAGTGGCGCACCCACTACTGGCTCTTCCGGAAGGACAAGATCTTGGCCTCCGCCGATGCCCAGCGCATGAAGGCGAAGGATGCGACGCACGAGTTTGGCATCTACGCCGAGATGCCTGAGGACGTGTGGGCCGCTCGCAAGCGGTAAGGACGAAAGGCGCGAAGCGCCGGTCGCGCCGCTGCGCGATTCGTCCGTGCCGCGAGGAAGCGCTGAGCCGCAGCGTAGCGCTTACTCGCGGCGAAGACGTGCCGTGCTTGCTTTAGGGGCACGTCTGGGCCGCGAGGAAGCGCTGAGCTTCTTCACCGGAAACCCAGCCGGTATAGTCCCTCCGGTCGCACCGGAAGCACCTGATGCATATACCCCGCTCCTGCCTGCTTCGCGTTATTAGAATCCTTCCTCCGTCAACGATATCCCAGGAAGCTGCCTGTTTGGTCTTGCCTCAAGTGGAGGCGCAACGCGCGCGCTCCGGGTAACGACAGACCCTCGCGGGTCAGGGCGTCCGGAGTGCGGAAAGGCGCGGGAGCGGCACTCACCGCTGGCCCGAAAGGCCGGCAACGAGCTCAGATCCCGCGTGGGAACGGCAAGCAAAGCCGGTCCCGCCCCGGCTCGCAAGAGCTGCGAGGTCATTCAACCGCCACATTCCGCAACGGGTCGGCCCACACCGATTCGCGGAGTGATGATGCGAACTCGCCCGACCGCCGCTTCAGTGCGACGCGAGGGCGGCGACGATCGTGTGATGAACGTCGCCCGCAGGGATCAACGCTTCATGAAGCGCTCCCTGCTCCCCGCGAAGACGAAAGGCTTCGCGTTCCGGCTGTGGAGCCGGGGTCCAGCACGTGGCATGGCCAATCGCCGCAACGCTGGAGGGATCGGGTTCCGGTTCCCCCTCGAAGGGAGTCGTGACCGGCCACCCCGACGCAAGTCGGGGCCCAAAGGACCGAGCAAGCCCGGTGTCGCGGGCGACTCGGGCGCCCGCACGCGAGTGCGGGAAGGACCGGTCAGCATCGGTGGTGACGCGGAGCCCGCAAGGGCCCGGACCAGGGAGGGGCGACGGTCCTTCCCGGCTTCGCTGCGCCTCCACAAGCAGGCACTTTCTGGTCAAGCGTATCGCTTGACGAGGGCATCCAGTGCCCTCTTTTGTTCGGGCCACGATAACCGTTTGCCTGCTTCCTCTGGGGAGAGCCATTCGGAAGCGGTGTGCTCTTCGCTAAGCGTCACGGCCTCGGCCTTGAGCACCTTCGCGGCGAACGCGGTCTCGTGATATCGTCCCGACCTGCGACCTTCCTTGACCTCGTACGTGAACGTGACTCCGAGGGGTTCGATGGAGACGCTCAGCCCCGTTTCCTCGTCGATCTCGCGCAGGGCGGCGTTGGGGATCTGTTCGTGTGCCTCGACGTTCCCTGTGACGGGGTGCCAGTCGCCTTTGTCGGCCTTCACGCGCTTGAGCAGGAGAACCTCGAGTCTTGGCTCGGTGCGGTAGGGGAACACCATTACCTTGCGACGGAGCGGCATGCTGAGTGTTGAAGCGCCCGTGCGCCTATAAGCAAGCGTCGGAACACAATGCAGATGCCGCTCGAGTCCTCTTAGGGAGCCCCATGCAACATGCGTCCGTGTTCGTCACATGCCCCGACCGCGAGACCGCGCGCCGCATCGCACGCGAGCTCATAGCGCGCCGTCTCGTGGCGTGCGCGAACCTGCTTCCAGTGGAGTCGCTCTACGCTTGGGACGGTGACGTCAGGGAGGAGCCGGAATTCGCCATGTTCCTCAAGACGCGGCGCGAGCGGGTCAGCGAGGTCGTGCGCGCGGTCGAGGAGTTGCATCCTCACAAGGTGCCGTGCGTGGTCGCGTTCCCACTGGGTGAGGGATCGGCTGCCTACTATTCGTGGGTGGACCACGAGACGGCTTGAGCGCCAGCTCAAGGAGTCCGGATCGTCGGTTCGCTCGCGCGCATTGATGGGCCTTGGGTTCGCCCTGGCCCTTCGTCATCCGTGCAGATGGCCCATCGCTCGCCCCACACGCGCATGCTGAGGAAGATGCCGTCCAGCTCTCGGCCCTTGTCGGTCAACGCGTACTCGACGCGGATGGGGGACTCGCTATAGACGGTGCGTTGGAGGAGCCCGCGGCGCTCCAGCTCGGAGAGGTTCTCGCTGAGGACCTTTGCGCTGATGCCGCGCACGGCGCGCTTGAGGTCATTGAAGCCCATGGAGGTGCGGGTGAGCTCGTGCAGGATGATGAGGTACCATTTCTTGCCGATGATCTTGGCCGTCTCAGTCACGGGGCAGAGATCTACCTTGGGTCGCGTCGCGACTAGGGGCGCACGGTCAGGTGGGGGCACGCGGATGGCCACGAGCTTGGCTAATGGCCCCCTGCACTTCAAGGTAACGTTCGGTAACTTGGTGCGGGGGTGCCCTGTTGTCAGGATTTGGCCAACGTTTTTGCACAGCACCCCCGTAAGCGCCACATATGCCGGACCTGGCCCAGGCACAGTCGCGGGCGCGCAGCATCGCCGAACAGGTGTACGAGCGCCAGTACAGAGAAGGGATACGCACCATCCAAAGTACGGACTGGGCCAGCGACATCTACACGCTCATCCTCAACGAATGCCCCCACCTTCCAGAAGAGGACGTCGTGCGCCTATTCCGCAACAAGCACGGCTCCGAGGCTGACCTTGTTCTGGGCGAGGCGCTCTTTCGCGAGTACAACGTGACGCACTCGCGCAGACTAAGATAAGCCGCCGTGTCCCGCTTTGGCGGAGCGCTCATCCGGACATTCACCATCATCTAAATAGGCCGTAGGCGAGGCTAACTACCGGTGGGTCCCACGCAAGAGGCCTTCAGTCACGAACTCGATCTAGTCTTCGTCGCCACGTTCCTGGCCTTGCTCGTTTGTGGGGTCGCGTGCGTCATTGCGGCCCGCTCGGTCGTCTCTCCCCGCAATAACGTCATTCGCGGCGGGTTCTCGTGGGTGGCCGCCG
>JBAZZN010000285.1:0-4188 GCA_041658815.1 Thermoplasmatota archaeon | reverse complement strand
GTTTGCTTAAGGAGGGGCGAGCGTGAGCGAACCCCTACGCGTGACGCTCGTCGGCGCCGCAGCGAAGCGAGGACCAAGACGCGTCCGCAGACGCGTTGAGACCGCAGCGAAGCGAGGACCAAGACGCGTCCGCAGACGCGTTGAGACCGCAGCGAAGCGAGGACGCAGACGAGCGCGAGCGGAGGAGCGAGCGTGAGCGAGCGGCTCCGCGTGACGCTCGTCGGCGCGGGCATGTTGCCGATCCCGCCCGTCGATTATGGCGCGGTCGAGAAGCACATCTGGAACCTCAGCAAGGCGCTCGAAGCGCGCGGCCACGACGTGCGTATCGTGAACAAGGTGTTCGGTGACCAAAGCAGGGACGAGTACCGCTTCGCGTTCTGGGCACGCAGGGAGGTCGCCAAGGCGCCATTCGATATCGTGCACCTGCACACGCCCGGCGTCGCGAGTATCTTCAGCGCGCTGGGTCCGCGCCGCTTTGTCTATACGACGCACAGCCGTCACTGGGCCGGCACGCACGGACTTGGTGAGTCCATCGGTCACTTCCTCGAGAAGCGAGCCGTCAAGAACGCGGTCGAGACCATCGCGGTGTCTCGCTTCGTCGCGCACCAGATCGACCGCCTCACGCACGTGGTTCCCAACGGGGTGGACGTGACGATCTACAAGCCGCTGCCAGGTCGGCGCAACGGACGGCGCATCATCGGCGTGGGCGAAGTCGCAGCGCACAAGCAGTGGCACGTCGCCGCGGCAGCGGCAAAGCGTTGCGGCGCCGACTTCCGCGTGGCAGGCCCCATCCGCGACGTGGAGTACGCGCGAGGGCTGGAAGCGGCGGGCGCGCAACTCCTGGGCGCCGTCGGCGAACCAGAGCTTGTCGGGCTTCTGGGCGAGTCCGACCTCATGGTCCACCCCAGCGTGTCCGAGAGTTTCGGCATGGCCGTCGTCGAAGGCATGAGCGCAGGGCTGCCGATCGTGTGCAGCGACCTCCTATCCTTCCTCGTGAAGCACGACCAGGAAGGCTACCTCATCCCCACCCACGCGAGCGATGACGCGCGCATCGACGCGGCCGCACAGTTCACGGCACGCATCCTCGGCGATGCGGCCCTGCGTACTCGGCTGGGTGAAGCGGCTCGCCGCGCGGCCGTCGATGGCTACTCGTGGGCGAGCGTAGCCGCGCGTGTGGAAAGGGTGTATGTGAAGGCGGTGGGACCCACATGACGTCGAAGGACGGGGTCGCGCGCAAGTCGTTGCTGCCCATCATCAACGTCGCCATCGGCGCCGTGATGGGCCTGCTCGCGCTCAAAGTGATGACGCTGTACTTTGGCATCGAGGCGTACGGCGAGTTCCAGTACGCGCTCGCGGCCGTGGGCCTCATCTACCTGTTCACTGACCTCAACATCGGCGACGCGCACACCAAGCGCGTCAGCGAGGGCGTGCACTCGGGCGACTGTTTCGCCACGTACACCGTTCTGCGTATCGTGTCGAACGCCGTGTTCATCCTCGCGACGTCCACGCTCCTCTTCATCTATACCGTCGTCCTGGGCAAACCGCTCATCAGCGTCACGCTGACCACCATCATCGCGGTGGTGACGTACTACGTCGCGAAGAGCATGATGTCAGTCGCGTCCGCCACGTTCGACGCGAAACTCCAGACGGCGCGTTCCCAGCTTGGGGGCCTTGTGGAGACCGTCGTGCGTGTCACGCTCGTCGTGGGTGCGGCGTTCGTGTTCCAAGCGACCATTCCGTACTTCGGCAGCATCGACGCCAACGTCCCTGGCGCCGCTTGGATCCGCCTTCATCCCGCCGCGACCATCGCGCTGGCCTGGACCGTCGGTTGCTTCGCCGCATCCGTCGTCCTGTTCGTTTACCTGCTGCGGAACATCGAGCGAGGCCGTTTCCGCTGGGGCATCCTTCGCAGCTACTTCGCGTTCTCGCTGCCCCTCTTCTTGCCGAACTCAGTGGGGCTCATCGCGTTCTTCGTGGACCGCGTCGTGCTCGGCTTCTTTGGCGCCAACGTGGACGCTGGCGGCTTCGCGGCTCCCAGGCAGATCGTCGGCGTCATCGAGGGCATGGCCGTCGCCGTCGGCATGATCCTCTTCCCCGCCATCAGCGCGGCCATCGCGTCGGGGAACGAGCACGAGACGCGCGGGCTCCTGGATCGTGCGACGCGTTACTTGTCCCTCGTGCTGATGCCGGGCATCGCGTTCCTCATCTTCTTCCCGCTCCCCGTGCTGCGTCTGGCCGCGAGTGAGGAGTTCGCGAGCGACGCGATCGTCCTGAGTGTCTTAGCCGTCATGATCTACATCGGCGTGCTGGCGCGTCCCCACGTCACGTACCTTATGGGGCACGACCGCGCGAGAGAAGCGGGTGTCGCAGGCTTCGTCGCTTCGGTCCTCGTCATCGTCCTGAACGTCATCCTCGTGCCGCAGGACCTCAAGTCCCTGCACGTCACCCTCTTTGGCCTTGGTGCGTTGGGCTCTGCGATCGCGACGCTGGTAGGTACGCTCGCTGCCTACGTTCTCCTGGCGCGCGCGTCGCGCAAGGTCGCGCCCCCGACGATACGGGTGCAGTACTGGAAGCACGTGCTCGCGGGGTGCGTCCTCGGTGGCGTCATCTGGGGCACGGAGCGCTTGACTGGGTTCGAGCTCTCGCGGTGGTACTCGATCATCTTCTACGCTGCGCTTGGGACCGTCGCCTACGTGCTCACGCTCTTGACGCTGCGCGAGATCACGCGCGAGGACGTGCGATACGCGCGCGAGACGCTCAGCCCAAGCGAGTTGTTCCGGTACGTGCGCTCGGAGCTCTTCGCAGACGACTGAAGACTATTTGTGGGGCTGCGGGGCTGCTTTGGCCTCGTGGAGCGCGAGCTCGCCGCATACTTGGCAGTGACCCGCCGCTTGCCGTACATGAAAGGCGCTGGCGCCGTCGCGAACGCGCTGAAACGCGTGTACACGAGGAGGAGGCGCCCCGAGGTCGAGGTGGACGTCCTTGGCATGCGCATGCGCCTGGAACCAAATGAGGTCGTGGACCGCGACCTGCTCTTCGCGCCCCAGCTATATGACCGCCCCCAATTGGACCTCCTACGCAGGAGGCTCCACAGGGGCGACGTCTTTCTGGACGTTGGAGCGAACGTTGGCGTCTATGCCCTGGTCGCCTCCCCGCTGGTTGGTCCGTCAGGGCACGTCGTGGCCGTCGAGGCGGATCCATACAACCACGCGAAACTCGCGCGGCACGTCACCATGAACGACGCTAAGAACGTCTCAGTCCTTCACCTCGGCGTCGCTGACACGGAGGGCACGCTCATGTTCGCGCCTGGCATCCACGGCAACCGAGGCGGCGGCTCCTTCGTCTTCTCGAACGAGCAGAACACGCCGGTCCGCACGAAAACGCTCCTTGGCATCCTCGACGACGAGGGTATCGTCGAGGCGCCAGCCGCGATGAAGATGGACATCGAGCTCTTCGAGCACCGCGTCATGAAGCGCTTCTTTGAGGACGCGCCGCGGGCGCGCTGGCCATGCTTCCTCCTCTTGGAGCGGCACGACGACCCCAAGTTTCTGGAGCTCGCTGGCGGCGACATCATCGCGCTTTGCGAAGCGAATGGCTACCGCGTCGTTTGGAACCTCGGCGGCGAGTACGCGCTCGCGTTGGGCCTCACGGAAGAGAACCATTAAAACCGGCCGGGCCGTCCCAAAATCGTGCCCGCAGCGACCCCGACGACCCGGCCGCTGCACCCATTCGCCAGCGTGATCGTGACAGTTCGCAACGAGGCGCGCCACATCGCGGACCTGCTGGACTCGCTCGTCGTGCAGGAGCCTCCCTTCGAGGTCATCATCGTGGACGCGATGTCCACCGATGGCACTGATGCGATCGTGTGCCGCTATGCTGAGCGTTTCCCGAACATCCGCCTCGTGCGTAAGGATTGCTTGCGCGGTGGCGGCCGCAACCTCGGCGTGGCCGAAGCAAAAGGCGATGTCGTCGCGTTCATCGACGGAGACTGCATCGCGAACCCCTTCTGGCTCCAGCAGCTGCGCAAGACGCTCTCGGCCTCGGACGTTTCCGCCGGCAAGACCATCCAGATCGGGTACTGGGCCTTCGAGTCGCTCGCCCGCGTGGAGCTGGAGCACCAAGGCTACGACGTCACGTACCCCTCGTGCAATCTCGCGTACTGGAAGCAGACGTTCGAGAAGTCCGGGG
>JBAZZN010000284.1:0-4209 GCA_041658815.1 Thermoplasmatota archaeon | reverse complement strand
GCGGAGGAGCGCCCGTTCCGCTTTGACGTGAACGCGGCCGAAGGCGATCCCGTGGTCGTGCTCGCGCGGCTGTGCGGCCTCGCGGGGCACCCAGCGTACCCGGGCTACCCAAGCCCGCTCGCCATGGCGCATCATGCCGCGGTCATCGCGGAGGACGAGCGGCGCCATCTCGCGATGACCGTCATGGACCGCGTCTGCGCGCTGGGAGTGCGCGGCGACGCTTGGCGCGCGGCGTTCGTGGACTACCACGAGGTCCTCGAGCTTGGAGTGTGACGACGAGCCATGCCAAGCTTCGTCGTGCACGCGCTCCTGCCGCTCCTTCCCCTCCTGGCGATCCGCAGGCTAGACGCGCGCAAGGTGTGGGTGCTGTGGCCGCTCACGTTGGCCCCCGACTTGGACTACTTCGTGCACCTTCACCGCGCGGCGCTCACGAACGTCTTCGTGCTGCTCCCATTCCTCGTCGTGCTCGCGTTTGGGCTGCGCAAGAAGGACCACGCGCTCACCGAGTGGATGACCATCGCGCTCGTGTACTTGGGCGCGCACTACGTGATGGACACGTTCACGGGCGGCATCGTGCCGCTCTACCCCGTCTCGAGCTACACGGTCTGCTATTATGCCGACCTCATGGTGCACACGAGCGACAACTCGCTCTACTGGGACTACGGAGCATGCGGCCACCCGGGCATCCCCACGGTCGCCGCAGATTACCCGTTCTTGAGCGATACGGACACCGCCATGGCCGCCCTCATGATCCCCTTCGGCCTTGTCATGGGTGCCATCGGTCTCAGACGCCTTGTGAAGGAGCGAGTCGCCAGGACTCAGCAGCCTTGATGTCCCTCACGGGTCGATGAAAAGATGAAATACTCAGCCAAACCACGTCAAGGTTAGGAGCAGGGCCTACCGGAGTGTCACAGACATTCCGCCGCTCTGAGCCAGTATCCCTCCATGATGCGTACGCCGATGGGCGCGAGTCCGTTGGCACGGTGCTGGGTTCCCCATTTCCCCGGCACTGGGGTCCTGCTCCTCTGCTGTCCTAGCGTGCACTCCGTCGCACGCCCTCCACAGCCCTTTTCGGACTCGGGCACTCGGCTGATGCCTCGGCCCTCGCCCGCGCTGCGGCGCGGGTGCTCGCTGTGGCTCGCATCCGAAAAGCGCTGGCGGAAAACGTTCCAACTAGATATTCTCGCCTTCGAGCAGCTTCTCGATCTTGTAAGGCAGAAGGTTCCGGTTGATCTTCGTGACTTCGAGGATCCGGATGTCGTCCCTTCTCCGGATATCTTGGAGGAGAGGGTTGCGGCTCTTCTTGTGGAGCGTCATGATCATTGGCTTGGAGCAGTCAAGCGCCTTCTTGACGGTGGCGCAGAACATGGGCGACTCCATCTCCATCTTGCCGACCTCGTCGATGACGATGACCTCGGCCTCGCGGATGGCTTGCTCGATGGCGGTCACGCCGAGACCCTCCAGGACGTTCATGTCAACGCCGAAGCCAGCGACCTTGACCTTGGCGTCCGTGAAGTCGATGTGAGCGAGGATGCCTTCCTCCTTCGTCAGCCAGTTGACGATGCGGAAGCCCAAGCGAGTGGTTCCCTCGTCGATGCTCTCCGTCACCATTCCGCCAACGATGGTCTCCTTCTCTTCGAGCTTCTCGACGATCTTGAGGAGAGTACGCGTCTTGCCTACGCTGGGCAGACCGGTGATGCCGATCTTGAGCTCCTTGACCATGAACGCACGGAAATGGAGCGCCGCGCCTAAATAGTAGCCGTTGTCGATTCGACGGCCCCGAGCCGTCTTCAAGCACACATTACGATGGACGCGTGTCCCTTGCCACCACTCACCAAGACTCAAAGACCCCAAGACACCAAGCGGGAATACTCTCGCTTGGAGTCTTGGGGTCTTTGGGTCTTGGCGCGGTTTGGCGGGACTTGGGGAGCACGGACAGACGCCCGTGCGCTTGGGGAAATCCTTTATCCCGAGGCCCCTCATCGCCGCAGCATGGCCTCCCCGTCCTTCGTGAACGAGAACACGGTCTTCCGCATGGCACAGGCCGGGAAGACCGAGGTGCTGGACCGTGAGTACGAGGCGGCCCTCGCGCAGGTCCGCAAGATGGTCGGCCAGTCGCACTCCATGGTCATCGCAGGAAAGAGCGTGACCACGAAGGACACGTTCGACGACACGGATCCATCTACTGGAGAGGTCATCGCACGCTTCCCCGCCGGGACGGCTGCCGACGTCGCGGCGGCCGTCGCGGCGGCCAAGGCCGCGCAGCCCGCGTGGGAGGCGCTTGGCTGGCGCAAGCGCGTCGAGATCATCGAGCGCGCCGTCGTCCTCATGCGCGAGCGCCGCCCCGAGCTCGCCGCCCTGATGACGCTTGAGAACGGCAAGAACCGCGTCGAAGCGTACTACGACGTGGACGAGGGGATAGACTTCCTGAAGTACGACGCGCTCCAGATGCGGGCGCATGATGGCTTCGTCGTGCCGATGGGAAGCGCCTTCCCTGACGAGACGTGCGTCTCCGTCATGCGCCCATGGGGCGTCTTCGCCGTCGTCGGCCCATTCAACTTCCCCGTCGCTATCCCCCTTGGCATGACCGTGGGCGCCCTAATCACTGGGAACGCCGTCGTCCTGAAGCCGGCCAGCGACACGCCGTGGTGCGGCGCGGAGGTCGTCCGCCTCCTGCACGACGCGGGCGTGCCCGGTCCCGTGCTCTCGCTCGTGACGGGCAGCGGCCGCGCGGTGGGCCAGCCCCTCATCGACCACCCTGACCTGGGTGGCCTCGTCTTCACTGGCTCGCGCGACGTGGGCATGCGCAATTACCAGTCATTCGTGGGCCGCAAGCCGCGCCCCTACATCGCAGAGATGGGCGGCAAGAACGCGACCATCGTGACGAAGAACGCGGACCTCGACAAGGCCAGCACGGGCGTCATCAAGAGCGCATTCGGGTTTGGCGGCCAGAAGTGCAGCGCGACGAGCCGTGTGTACGTGCACGAGTCAGTCCACGACCGCTTCGTCGAGCTCCTCACGGCGAAGGGCAAGAAGGTCAAGGTCGATCTGCCGTGGAAGAAGGAAGCCGACATGGGCCCCGTCGTGAACAAGGCCGCAGTCGAGACGTTCCGAAGCGCCGTCGAGGCGGCCAAGAAGGCCGGCGGCCAATTCGTCGTCGGCGGCCATGTGCTCTCGCAAGGCGAGTTTGCGAAGGGGAACTTCGTGGAGCCCAGCATCGTGACGGGCTTGCCCCTCGCGCACGAGGCGTTCCGCCAGGAATACTTCGTGCCATTCGTCGCCGTCGGCAAGTTCCGCGACAACGAGGAGGTCGCGCGTGAAGTGAACGCGGCCGACTACGGCCTCACCTTCGGCGTCTTCACCAATGACCCCAAGGAGATGGAATGGTTCTTCGACCACATCGAGGCGGGCGTCGTGTACGGGAACCGCGACCGCGGCAGCAGCACTGGTGCGATGGTCGGCGGGCAATCATTTGGGGGCTGGAAGTTCAGCGCGACGACCAGCCGCGGCGCTGGTGGCCCTTGGTACCTCTTGCAGTTCCTGCGCGAGCAAAGCCGGACCTACGCGGGCGGGACCAAGCCGCCGCGGTAGGTGAAACTCGTGCAGGATGATGAGGTCGAGGTAGTCGAAGGCAAGGCGCGCTTGCTCTTGCCTCCGGGCCCACGCGACGAGCGCGGGCCTGGGCGCAAGCCACGCGTGGGGAGAACCGCTGCACAGGATCCTCTCCCCGTGCTCCCATCTCCCCAAGTCTTCTACAACCCCGCGATGGCGCTCAACCGCGACGTCTCATCGCTCACGCTTGCCGCGCGAGCGCAGGAAGGATGGACCGTGCTCGATGGCCTCGCCGCGAGTGGCGTTCGCGGGCTGCGCTACGCGCTCGAAGCGGGCGTGCGCATCCAACTCGAATCGAACGACTGGAACCCCGTGGCCACGAAACTCATCGAGCGCAACGCTGAGCGCAACGGCGTGGACGCGCACGTGACGACGCGGAACCTCGCCGCGCTCCTGCACGAGTCCGTGTGGAACATGGTGGACATCGATCCATTCGGCTCGCCCGCCCCCTTCCTTGATGGCGCCACGCGCGCGGTCCGAGACCGTGGCATGCTTGGCCTCACGGCCACCGACGCGACGGCGCTGGCGGGCGTCTATCCCAACGTGTGCCGCCGCCGATACCTTGCGACGCCCCTGCACGGCGAACTGGGGCACGAG
>JBAZZN010000283.1:0-4221 GCA_041658815.1 Thermoplasmatota archaeon | reverse complement strand
GAATGCCCAACCCGTCTGGGTCTTGGTGGCGTAGTAGATGCCAGTGGGGTATGATAGGTTCGCGTTGTTGAAGCACAGGTGGGGCGTGTCCGACGCGTCGAGGGCTATGTCTGGGCTGACGGATCGTTCCATGACCGTGGTCAAGCGCCATTCCAAGCCATCGCGATAAGCGTAGCTCACGTTGGCGTCCCCAGTGTAGGCGATGTGGGGCCGCCCCAACGAGTCCAGTGCAAGGCTTTGAACTCCCCTGGGATAGCCCGGATCCACCACGCTCACGCTCCAGCCTGCCCAAGGCGCGTTCGTGACGCCTGGAACTCCGCTTGGGAGGAGCGCGGCGCTGGTTTGTGATAGGCCCAAGAGTACGAGGAGGGCGAGTGCGGTGGGGAGCGTGCGTGGTCTCAGCCTACATCCCGGCTTAATCGGGGGCCGGGTGGGGCCGTAAAGCCTTGAGATTCCTCTGAGGGAGTGAAACAGGCGGCGGGGCACTATTCCACTCTCCATTCGGTCTGATTGGGCTCAATGGTTTGTTCGGTGGTGGCAGACGGCGTTGTCGTTTGGTCGAAACGTCGCCCAAAGCGAGAATCCAAGTTGATCGCGACGGCGGACGTCTCGGCCGAAGAGGCGAAAGACCTCGCGAGCCACGCGGCGATGAACGAACGGTGGAGTGATGCCGTCGCGTGGTGTCAACGCGCGCTCGAACAAGCACCCACGAGCTCGCGACTCAAGCTTGACTTCGCCTACTACCTGGAGCAGAACGGTAGCGTGACCCTCGCAAAGGAAGTCATGGACGAGATTGGCCCTTCGACACCCGACGACGCGGACATCCAATACCAAGGCGCCCAGATGGCGCTCGCGCACGCATGGCCCGACGAGGAAACCATCGCCTGGATCCTTCGCGCCCTCCACTCGCGACCAAGTGATTGGGAAGACATCGCCGAAACAGACGGCTTCGACCGCGTGCGCAAACGCCCTGAAATCAGGATTGCCCTTGGCCGCGCGCAGGCAAGAGCCCGCCGCGACGACGAAGACGAGTGAACTTCGCCTGGCTCTGAACCCAGTTTGCCCGCCGAGATGCCCGAGAATCTCGCATCTCATGAACGGGTTTTGCAGACACCCTAACTCGGTTCGCCACCCTCAATCACCACTTTCCGGCGCCCGCGTCGGTGGGGTCCGGAAGATGCACCCCTTCTTCCGAATTGCCCTCGGAAGCCTTGACATCCCTCCCCGCGTCAACTACGTAATGCGCACGCTTGCGCGGCCGCTCTTGTATTCTTTCGGATGTTTCTGGCGGACGTGCGCGATGAGAGAGCGCGCGGCGCCGTCGAGTGTCTCGCGTTGGGTCGTGTACTCGCAGTCTTTGATGCGACAGGTGACTTCCACGCATCTCCAGCTTACGGCTGGCTCATGAGCATTTTCTGCCCCTGCTTCCAGGCGCCGCGGCGGATGCGAGTTCCGGAAACTTTGGCGGCCTCCATTCCGGAAACTCTGGCGGGTTGACCCCTCCTCGTAAGGTGGGGGGTGGCCGCAAGACGCCCGGCGGCCCATCCTCCCGTGGGGCGGGGGATGCATCCAACGATCAAACGCCACGAGTTGAGACTCTTGCGCGAGGCCGACCACACGCAGATTGGTATCGCCAGATTCACGGGGGTCCCGTTGCGCTCAGTGCAGCGGATCCAAAGCGAACCCCCACCGGTGGGCCCCAAGTCGTACTCGCCACTCACGTTCTTGAGGTAGAATCGGAGGCTGGTGAGGCCGCTCGAGTTGTCGTACGCGCTCACCCACGACGTGAGCCATGGTTGTGTCAAGTAGCCCTGCTCGTTCAGGTTGTCGATGAAACCGGGAACGTTTGGCGCCAACAAGTCGAAACGCAGCTCGACTGGCGACGTTTCGCGGTTCTTGCTGCAGTCGAGCAGAGCACCGTGATCGTGTGAAAGCGGCGTTCTGAAAGTGCCCACTTCTGGCATTCTCAAAGTGCCCAGCCGGCGCTCGCTCGCCGGTGCGGCCGGAGATGATCAGCGTGGACACATGGATGGAGATACGCCGACTCAACCAGGAACACCTCTCGCAGGCCGAGATCGCTCGCCGTCTTGAGATCAACCGCCGCACCGTCCGGAAGGCATTGCGGGAGAAGCAGCCCCCGGTGGGGCGCAAGCCCCGCGTCGTGGAGAGCATCCTCGACCCCTACAAGGACCACATCCGGGGACGGCTTCGAGACTACAACCTCTCGGCGGTCCGCATCCTCGACGAGGTCCGCCTGCAGGGCTTCCTCGGCGAGTACACCCTCGTCAAGAGGTTCGTCCGCGAGGTGAAGGACCAGCAGACGATTCGAGCCGTCGTCCGGTTCGAGTCGCAGCCGGGGGGCCAGGGGCAGGTCGACTGGGCCGACTTCGGAACCGTCACGCTTGACGGAGCGGAGCACAAGCTGAGCCTCTTCACGATGATCCTCGGCTGGAGCCGCATGCGCTACGTCGAGTGGACGCTCGACATGAGCACGCCCACACTCATCCGCTGCCACCAGAACGCCTTCAGCTTCTTTGGCGGGTACCCCGAGGAACTCCTCTACGACAACCTCAAACAGGTCATCCTGGAACGCGGAGCCGATAGCAAGACCCACCGGTGGAACCCGCTCTATGCGGACTTCGCGAAGCACTATGATTTCACGCCGCGCCTCTGCCGACCGTACCGGGCCCAGACGAAAGGCAAGATCGAGAATAACGTCAAGTTCGTCCGTGGGAACTTCTTCGAAGGCCGCACGTTCGCGAGCCTCCAGGACCTCAACGCACAGGGCCTTGAGTGGTGCCGCACGGTAAGCCAGAAGCCGCACGGCACGACGCACGAGCCCCCCGCCCAACGCCTGCCCCTCGAAGGGCTACGGCGCCTTGAGGACAAGCCCGCCTACGTGATCACGCAGACTTTCGAACGCAAGGTGAGCCGCGAGTGCTTCGTGAGCTATCAGGGCAACCGGTACAGCGTACCCTGGAAGCACGCCAGCCGCTCGTGCCTCGTCCGCGTCAGGGACGGCAAGCTCCTCGTCGAGATCGCAGGCAAGACGGTGGCGGAGCACGAGCTCACCCGAGGTAGCCACCAGGTCACCCGCGTCAAAGAGCACTTCGACGGACTCCTGAAAGCCATCCGAGACCGTCCTTCGCAACCCGAACGAAGGCTCGTCTTTCCCGACGCGCCTCTCGTGGAACGACGTGAGCTCCACGAGTATGAGCGCATCCTCGACACGTTCACGGAGGCGAGCTTGTGAACATGGCGTACGAACGCGTCCACGAGAACCTCCGCAACCTCAAACTCGGTACGCTGGACGAGATCCTCGACAATCGCCTCAACGCGAACCACGTGCAAGACAAGTCGTTCCTCGACGTCCTGGACGAACTGCTCGAAGAAGAAGTCCAAACCAGGCGAGCCAACAGCATCGAAACGCGGACCAGGTTGAGTGGCATTCCCACGAGGAAGACGCTCGACGACTTCGACTACGCCCAACAACCAAGCATCGACCAGACCGTCATCAGCGAGTTGCGCACTTTGCGCTTCCTGCACAACGCCGAGAACGTCCTTTTCCTCGGGCCCGCCGGCGTAGGCAAGACGCACCTTGCCACGGGACTCGCCATGGAAGCCATGCGAGCTGGATTCAGCGCGTACTGGACGACGATGCCCGGCTTCATCGACCAGGTCCAACGCGCCGCCAAACGCGACATGCTCCACGCGAAGCTCAAGACATACACCAAGCCCAAGCTCCTCGTCATCGACGAGATCGGCTACCTCCGGTTGGACCGCGAGAGCGCCAACGCGTTCTTCCACGTCGTGACCGAGCGGTACGAGAAGGGAAGCACGATCTTCACCTCGAACAAGTCGTTCGCCGACTGGGGCGAAATCCTCGGCGACGCCGTCCTCGCCAGCGCAGTCCTCGACCGCATCCTCCACCACTCGAGCGTCGTGAACATCAAAGGCGACTCGTACCGTCTCAAGAACCGGCGGCGTCTCACGAAGACGGCGTAGGCTCGACACGAAACGAACGAAACCGATAAGGGGCTACGCGGCGGTGAGCACTTTGAGACCGCCACATCTGGGCACTTTGAGACCGGCGCTTACACGTGGGCTCGCCCTCATCCCTGGAGCGCGTTGTCCACCGCGCGCTCCACTGGCCCAACCACAGTCGCTATCACGGGCTCAGCGTAGCGGAGTTCCGTAGCATGCAGACCATTGGTGATTTGG
>JBAZZN010000282.1:0-4255 GCA_041658815.1 Thermoplasmatota archaeon | reverse complement strand
AGTCGCGGCGGAAGTCGACGAGCGTTCGCGTCGCGTCATTCGAGCAGATTCAGATGTCGCCGGAAGTGGGATCTTCAAGAAGAGTAAGTCCAGGCAAGACAACGGAAATAGAAGAGGGGGCGAGGTATTGGGAAGCGGAAAACTGACAATCTTGCAAATCAACGACACGCACGGTTATCTCGAAGAGCACCAGGAAATGTTCTGGGACGCGGGAAAAGTGCGCCACAAAAAACTGGGTGGTTACGCCAAAATCGCCGGATATTTCAAGCAAGTGCGCCTCGAACGAGGGGCCGATGCCGTCATCGCTCTTGATAACGGCGACACTCTCCACGGAACATTTCCGGCGGTTAATTCCAAAGGCGAAGCGTTCATCAAACCACTCAATCGCCTGGGCCTCGACGCATGGACAATTCACTGGGACATCATTTATGGGCCGGAGCAGCTCAAGGTGCTGACCGGGAAACTGGATTATCCTCTGCTAGCTGTGAACGGTTATCGCGAAGAGACGAATGAGAGCGCCTTTCAACCTTCGCTGGTAGTAAAACGCGGTGGAATAAAAGTCGGAATCATTGGAATCGCCGCCTACATTATTGATAAGGCGTTCCCGAAACGGGTCAGCACGGGATTGCGATTCACGCTGGGCAAGGACGAATTGCCCGCGCAAATCCATCATTTGCGCGAAACCGAAGGCGTGGATCTAATCGTCGTTCTTAGCCATTTGGGATTTGCGCAGGACTACAAGCTCGCCACCGAGGTGGACGGAATTGACATTCTGTTGAGCGGTCACACGCACAACCGTATGTATCAGCCTGCGGTTATCAACGGTGCGACGATCATTCAGTCGGGCTGTCATGCCTCGTTTGTTGGGCGGCTGGATGTCGAGGTTACCGACGGCAAAATTTCCGGCGTTTCTCACGAACTCGTCGAGCTCAACGACAATGTCGAATCGGACGCTGAAATGGCGGCGATCGTAGAAGAAATCTACGCGCCGCATCGCGAGATGCTGGCTGAAATTGTGGGCGAAACCGCGACGCATCTGAATCGCTACACGACTCTGGAGTCTACGATGGACAATTTCTTACTCGACGCAATTGCCGCCGCCGCCGACACGGAGATCGCTTTTTCCAACGGCTGGCGATATGGCGCACCGATTTCCGCCGGGAAAGTTACCGTCAACGATTTGTGGAATATCATTCCGAGCAATCCACCGGTTTCGATTGTAGAAATGACCGGCGCGGAAATTCGGGAAATGATGGAAGAAAGTCTGGAGCGAACATTTTCGTCCGATGCTTATCAGCAAATGGGCGGCTATGTGAAACGCTGCCGCGGACTAAACGTCTACTGCAAGATCGAGAATCCAGCCGGCGCGCGTATTCAGGAATTTTTCGCCGAAGGCGAGCGGCTTGAGAACGAAAGGACCTATACGGCCGCTTTTGTGACGGAGCAGGGCGTACCGAAAAAATACGGCCGAAACCGGCGCGACTTGGAGATTAAAGCGATCGACGCTTTGCGAAACCACCTGAAAAAACACCGTTCAATAACCGCCGACCTGCACGGCGCGGTCGTGGCTGTTTAAAGAGCGTGCTGGTCTGTGATTCTCGCGCAATGAGCCCGGCCTGAAAAGTGTCACAAGTGAACCATTGGCCCACATCCATCAGGACGTGGTGGGAGGAGTGCCCGTCGCCCGTGTTTGGGAAGATAGGGGGAACGATGGGTCGATGGGGCGGAAAGAGTCAGAGACCCTTCCGGGACGACGGGCCTCCCGACTCCCGATCGCAGGTCCTCCATGGACTGTATCTTCTTCTGGCTGTCACTCGCGGGTGGAACACGCGCCCGCTGGAGAGCTTTGTCGTCCATCTAAATCGCGCTCTTGTCCGCATGCTTGGGCTCGCCGTGCTTGGTGAAACCGAACTCGGGCGGGAGCGGGACCGCCATGAGCGCGTGCATCCCCGCGAGCTCGTGGGGAGTGTCGTCGATGAGCTCGATGTGACCGAAGACTTGGGCGCTTGCCCACTCGTCGATCGTGCGCACGATGCTGATCGTGAAGCACGCCTCGCGGGTAGTTGCGATGTACCGAAGCTTCGCGCCGGGCAGCGTGTGGAAGTAAATCGCGCCGCCATCGTACGCGTAGAAGAGTGGTATGCCGTACGCATTGCCGTCGTGCGTGAGGCTGAGGATGCCGAAACGGTTCTGGCGGACGAGTTCGCGGACGTCCTCGGGGCGCATCTTGTGCATACGAGTCTCGGCTGGATATGGCCCGAAGGGCTTGAGCGCGTCGGCTTCGTGGTGTTCATTGGCGTGCTCGGTGTGGGCGGGGTCAGGCCTTGAACTCGGGCACGAGTCGAGGGTGCGTTTCGAGACACTTCTCCGCACTTCGTGCCGAGTCGTGGCGAGAAAAGGATCTTCTGCGCCCGTAGAACTGTGATTCAACAACACGGCCGACGCAACACACGGCGCGCGCGGGCTGTCCTTCGGTGCGCCCCACCACAGAACTTTATGGTCCCGCCGCCATGCGGAGTGTTGAGCGCGCGGAACCAGTTCTCTCGATGGAGACACAGGGTGTCTCATGAACGGCGAACTGGTTTCGAGCGATCGTAGCGCTGGAAACCAGTTCCTTCCATGCAGATCCGTCCGTGTCGCGAAGGACGCGCCATCAGGCGCGAGCGCGCCAGGAGGCGCGCGGTCCTTCGCGAGAGGACGCGAGGGCCGCAGGCCCGGTGCCCGCAGGCACGCGTCCGAAGGTTCGATTCCCAGAGGCGGCTTTTGGGGAGGGGGTCTGGGGCGCTCGACGCGTCCTGAGGGACCGGCCGCTGCGCGGCCTCGCGTCGGCGTCGAACCGCGGTTCGACTAGCCCGCGACCGAGGTCGCGGGCGGCGGCTCACCTCCGGTTCGCGGATCCCGCGTAGGGGTTCACCCAGAGTTTCTTGCATCATGCCATGGATGGGCTTCTGGAGGCTCATCGTGCGCTTCGCGTTATTCGTTCTCGTCGTCTCTCTTCCGCTCTACTCAGGTTTCGGCGCCGCATCGACAGGCGCTTGTGACTCCGGCGACTCACTCTCGCTTGGCATCGTCGAGATCTCGCCCACGGACGATCCGTCGCTCACGTTCTACGTGACGGACCTTTACGGCGAGGCGAGCCCGGCTCCCGTGCACTTGTACCAGGAAAGCAATGACGTCTTCGTGAGAGAAATGAGCCTCCAGCGCGATTGGCGTGAGTGGTTCGTCTTCCACGCGGACACGACGTGCGCCCCTGATGGGTGGGAGTTCGTGACACCCGACACGCTCCTCTTCTGAGCTATCTTCCGACTCGCTCGCTCTTCCTGTCGATCCACTCGCGCACGTGCGCGACGAGGCGGTGCACGTCCTCCGTGTCCATCCAGGGGTTGGACAAGTGCGTCACTACCTCGTCATCGGTCATGCCGAGGCGCCGGCCTTCCTCGACCGCGACGGCGTACCCCTCTATCTCGGTGGGGCGGTCCACGTACGCGTAGCGCTCGTCCCAGAGGTCCATTCCCTCTGCGTGCTGGCGGATGTGCGTGAGCTCGTGGAGCATGTCGAGGTAGAGGTCGAGATCACTTCCAGTCCGGAAGTATTCCTCTGCCACGACGATGCACGGGACCTCGACGTCCACATACGCGAAGCCCCCACCCGCCTTCAGGTACACCCTAGCATCGCGGAGTAGTTCGGCCCGCTTCTTGGCGTCCGGCTCGATGCGGGCGAGGCCGGGGCTCTCGCTGGCTCGGGGGAAGACATCGAGGTACTTGTGGTGCCCCACCTCCAGGTCGCGGCGGAGCAGTGCGTACTCAGGGACCTCTTGCGGCCGCATCGGTGAGCCAGTTTGGAGCGGGAGTATATTCTCTGGCATGCAGCCCTTGTCGAAGTCGCCTCTGGGCGACTTCTGATGACGACTACTCCGGGGGGTAAACCCCCCGGACCCCCCTTTTGGCCCAAAACAATCCGAAAGCCTCTTGCGCCTCGCCAGCGAGTCTGGCCCAGCCCAGGGCTATAAAAAGGTTGAACCATGGCTTCCGTGAAGAAGAAGGCCTCCAAGGCAAAGAAGGCCAAACCGTCATCCGCAGCCCGGAAGCCCGCTCCCAAGCCCAAGCCGGCGAAGGCGGCCAAACCCAAGCCGGTGAAGGCGGCCAAACCCAAGATCTTGATCAAGCCCGACCCAAGGACGGTCGCGGCCCTCAAGGAGGCCAAGAAGGAGGCAGAGCACCAGAAACGTGAGGCTCTGAAGCTCAAGGCCCTCCTC
>JBAZZN010000281.1:0-4264 GCA_041658815.1 Thermoplasmatota archaeon | reverse complement strand
CGCCTACGCTCGCCAGAAGGCCAACATGAAGCTGCGCTGGCCAGTCGCGAACCTCGTCTTCGCCAGCGACGACAGCGAAGTGCTATCAGCGCTGCGGCGCTTCGAACCCATGATCTTGGAGCAGGCCAACACGAAGGCCATCGAGCTCAAGACGGGCGAGTGGGAGAGCCTCACGCTCGCAGCGCTCCCCAACAAGGCGTACATCGGCAAGACGTTCAAGGCGGACGGACCGCGCGTGATGCAAGCGCTCGCCGCGCTCACGAACCCCGAAGTGCGCTCGCTGCGCGAGTCCCTCTCGAAGGGCGAGTCAGCGACGCTCGCGAGCGTCGCATTGCCACCCGTCGCTGTCACGTTCGAAACTCGGCTGCCGGAGCACACGAGCGGCGCGGACTTCCCAGGCGGCAGCGTCTATGTGGACACGAACGTCACGCCAGCGCTCCAAGCCGAGGGCGCTGCGCGCGACCTCACCCGCCGCATCCAGGAGATGCGCAAGACCATGGGCCTCGCCATGACCGCGACCGTGCACATCCAGGTGGCCGCGCCCGCAGAGTTCCAAGCGCTCGTCACGCCCCAGCTCGCCAGCGTGCGCGAGAGCACGCGCTCTATCACACTATCCTTCTCAGACGAGCCCCAAGGAGTGCTCGTGAAGGAGTGGGACCTCGAAGGCACCACGATCACGATCGCGCTCTCTGACAAGGAGCCCCCAGCGGCGGGCCAGCCGAAGACGACATCGGCGAAGCCAGCAACCAAGCCCGGCCCCAAGAAGAAGGCCTCTGAGAAGAAGGCGACCAAGACCGCGAAGAAGCCAGTGAAGCCAGCTCCGAAGAAGACGAAGCCCGCCCCAAAGAAGCCAGCGCCCACAAAGAAGACCGCGCCCAAGAAGAAGTTCCCCACGAAGAAAGCGAATGGAAAGAAGGCCAAGGGGAAGCGATAGGGGCTGGCCGACGCCTGGCCTCAAACGCCAAGGACCGAAGACCCCAAGACTCCAGACCGCGGAGGTCCCGGTGGTTGGTGTCTTTGAGTCTTTGCTTCTTGGCGTGGAGAAGCCCCACACGATCATGCTATCACGAGGGCGGTAGATCGGTCCACGATCGGGTGACTTCTTCCTTCTTGCGTTCCAGGAACTTGGCTCGGATCGCTCGCTCGACATCGACGTCGAGCACGCTCGCGATGGAGAGCGCCATGAACGCGACGTCCGCGACTTCAGCACGCGCCGCGTCTTTATCGCCGCGGCGGATGGCCTCCGCCAACTCGCCCACCTCCTCCATGAGGACGAGTGCCAGGAACGAAGCGCCAGACTGGCGGTCGCGCTGAGCGAAGCGAGCGGCGAGGTCGGACTGGAGGGTCACGAGGCGAGGACGATGTGGGAGCAGAAAGCCTGTTCTCTCGACGCTGCCGCGACACTTCGGGGGACTCTGTCCCCCGAACCCCCTGCCGGGGGCTCGGCTGCCCCCGGACCCCCGCTCGCCGCTCGGCTGCGGCCTCGCTGACGACGCACACGAGGGGGACGTCATCTTTATCA
Source organism: Thermoplasmatota archaeon (assembly GCA_041658815.1). Taxonomy (GTDB): domain Archaea; phylum Thermoplasmatota; class SW-10-69-26; order JACQPN01; family JAJPHT01; genus JAJPHT01. The sequence continues at coordinate 2,742 of JBAZZN010000281.1, read as the reverse complement.
CGCGAGCCCGACTTGGGAAAACCGAGAGTCCCGCCCCATGCCTCGTGAGACCAACCTGGAGACGCTCCGCCACGGCACCACGCTCATCAAGCGCGGCTTCGCGAAGATGCAGAAAGGCGGCGTCGTCATGGACGTCACGAACGCGGAGCAAGCCCGCATCGCCGAAGAAGCAGGCGCCGTTGCGGTCATGGCCCTAGAACGTGTGCCCGCGGACATCCGTCGGGAGGGCGGCGTCGCGCGCATGAGCGACCCCCTCATCATTTCAGAGATCATCGATGCCGTCACCATCCCCGTCATGGCGAAGGCCCGCATCGGGCACATCGCCGAAGCGCGCATCGTCGAGTCCTTGGGCGTGGACATGATCGACGAAAGCGAGGTCCTAACGCCCGCCGACCCCTACTATCACACTTTCAAGCGCGACTACACCGTACCCTTCGTCTGCGGCGCCAAGACGCTTGGCGAGGCCACCCGCCGCATCTGGGAAGGCGCCGCCATGATCCGCACGAAGGGCGAGGCTGGCACGGGCGACATCGTCGAGGCCGTGCGCCACCGCCGCCAGATCACGCACGCCATCCAGGGGATTGCGCACATGGACAAGGAAGAGATGACGACCGTCGCGCGCGCGTACGCTCAGCCATACGCCCGCCTCGCGCTCGAGATCATCAAGGACCAAGGCGGCGACTTCGGCAAGCGCCTGCCCCATGAGGTCGTCTATTCGGGCTTCACGCTCCACCAGATCGAGGAGCAACTCCTCGCCACGCTCCTCGAGATCAAGCAGATGAAGCGCTTGCCCGTCGTCGATTTCGCGGCAGGCGGCATCGCCACGCCCGCGGACGCTGCCCTAATGATGCAGCTTGGGAACGACGGCGTCTTCGTGGGCTCGGGCATCTTCAAGTCGGACAACCCCGCCGCGCGCGCAAAGGCCATCGTAGAAGCCACCACGCACTGGGACGACCCCAAGATAGTCGCCGAGGTCAGCAAAGGCATCGGCATCCCCATGCGCGGCATCAGCAACGCGAGCCTGCCCGTCGAGCAGCAGCTCGCCGCGCGCGGTTGGTAACGAAGACCTCATTCGGGCCGACCGCCTCGCCGCCTCGTGACTCTCGGCTGGATCGACGCGGTGGGCATCGTGGGCCTCGTCACGCTGCTCTCCGGATTCCTCGGCAACCTCACTGGCCGCTTGCCCGCCAGCGGCATGCTGTACGCTTGGCTCAACATGCTTGGCAGCGGCATCCTTGCCCTCTACGCATACTTGGTCGCTTCCTGGGTGTTCCTGCCCCTAGAAGTCATCTGGGCGGTGGCCGCTGGCGTTTCCCTCCTTCGTGGGAAGCCAAGCGTCAGTTGAGAAGCGGGGCCAGGCGAGACGTATCGGCTGAACCGAAGCACGACTCGCACACGAAGGGCGTGGCCCCTTGGTTCGCGGGCGTCAAGTACCACACGCCCCGGATGCTCTTCTCGCGAGCGCAACGAGCGCACCTTCGTGTACTCATCCAGTGACCCCGACGACCAGGAGCCGTCGGCATGGATGAGCTTTTTGCCTCGTCGCAGCGGCGCGGGCGGAAAGTCGGCAAAATGACGCCGGGGCGCAGATAGGCTCATGCCGGAGGCCTCGCGATGCGCCTCACGATGAGGATCGGGGTCCTCGGCCTCCAAGGCGCTTTCACGGAGCACGTCGAAGCGGTGCAGCGCGCCTACGCCAAGATGGGCATGGTGGGTGAGGTCGGCACCATTCGTCGGCGCGAGGAGCTGGAGAAGCTCGACGGCCTCATCATGCCAGGCGGCGAGAGCACCACCATATCGAAGCTCCTGCGGACGTTCGACCTCCATGACCAACTGGTCAAGCGTGCCCTAGAGGAGGACTTCCCTATCCTTGGCACATGCGCGGGCCTTATCCTGCTCTCCAAAGAGGGCGATGACCAGGTCACGAAAACAGACACCCGATTGCTTGGGCTCATGGACATGACGACGAACCGCAACGCCTTCGGGCGCCAGCGCGAATCGTTCGAAGCCGAGCTTCAGATCAAGGGCTTCAGCCACCCAGTGCCAGGCGTCTTCATCCGCGCGCCGGCGATCACGCGCGTGTGGGGAGCGTGCGAGGCGCTCGGACAGCTTGGACCGCACATCATCGCGGCACAGCAAGCCAACCGGCTCGCCATCGCTTTTCACCCAGAGTTGACGCGCGACACGAGCGTGCACGAGCGCTTCATCGACATCGTTCGCAAGTGGCGATGACCCGCCTCATGGAGGAGGCATGAGCGCCTTCGTGGACGCCAAGACGAGGAGGATCGCGTCCGCCAGGCAAAGCAGCAGGAGCGGCCACCACAAGACGCGGATCCACTCGTCGGACTGCCCACGCACGACGAGGAACGCGAAGAGCGCTGTCAGGAGAGGTGGCACGACGAAGGCCGCTGGCGGCGCGCGCCGCCGAAGCCGCCAGCCCAGCCAGACGCCCGTGAGCGCGAGTATCGCAGCAATGCCCCCCGCGAGGGGGCGCGCGATGCGCTCGTCGAAACAGCCCTGCTGCGGAGTGCAGGGGAGCGCGACCGACTCCCACCCTTGTGCGAGGAAGAAAGCGAGCGCGAGGAATGCGTTCGCCCCGATCAGGACTGGGAAGAGCCAACGGGGCGACTGGGCCACAACGCACGCGAAACCACCGCGGGTCCTTGAAGCTGGCTAGTTGATGCTCGGGACGACGCTTGCGAGCGCCGCAGGCAGCGACAGCAGCGATGATATCACTGGCAC
>JBAZZN010000280.1:0-4265 GCA_041658815.1 Thermoplasmatota archaeon | reverse complement strand
AGGACGCGTGGTACAAGCTCGCCAAGAAGGAGGGGTGGCGCACGCGTGCCTCGTTCAAGCTCCTTCAGATCGACGAGAAGCACAAGCTATTCTTTGAGGGCGCGCGCGTCGTGGACCTTGGTGCGGCGCCCGGCGGATGGAGCCAGGTCGCCGTCGAGCTCGTGGGTCACGAGGGCAAGGTGGTTGGCGTGGACCTCGACCGCATCGAGCCGCTCGAAGGGGCCGTCTTCCTCCGAGGCGACATGACCGCCAGCGACACGGTCGCACGCACGCTGGAAGCCTGCGGCGGCGTTGCGGACATAGTGATATCTGACATGTCGCCCAACATCAGCGGCGCGTACGCGACGGACCACGCGCGCAGCATCCACTTGTGCGAGAACGCGCTTCGGTTCGCCGAGAAAGTGCTGGAACGTGACGGCGCCTTCGTGTGCAAGGTCTTCGAGGGCGACCTCTTCCCGCTCTTCATCACGCGCGTGAAGAAGGTCTTCCGCGAGGTGCACATCTCGAACCCGGCCGCCTCGCGCTCCGCATCCTCCGAAGTGTACATCGTGGCGAAGCACTTCAAGGGACCCAGCGCGTACCCCAAGCCCGAAGCCCCGCCCGAGTGGAAGGAAGGCGACAAGATGCCGCCCAGCCGGAAGGAGCGCCGCCAATCCAAGGGGGAGGACGCATGAGCGACACCGTCATCCAAGTCGGTCACTCTCCCGACCCAGACGACGCCTTCATGGTGTGGGCGCTGGCCGAAGGCATCGTGCACGCCGAGGACTTCGACGTGCAGCTCGTGGCCAAAGACATCGAGACGCTCAACAAGTGGGCCATCGCAGACCAACGCCTCGAAGCCACCGCGCTGTCGGCCGCGGCATTCGCCCGCGTGGCGGACAAGTACTGGCTCCTCCCGCACGGCGCCAGCTTCGGTGACGGGTACGGCCCGATCGTCGTCGCGAATCGACCAATGACGTTGGACGAACTCAGCCACATCACTATTGCAGCCCCAGGCGAATTGACGAGCGCTTGGGCAGCCATGCGCCTCGCCGCGCCTCACGTGAAGGCCGAGCACAAGGCGTTCGACAAGATCATTCCCCTCATCAAGAAGGGCGATCACGAAGCGGGCCTCATCATCCACGAGGGCCAACTCACGTGGGAGCAGGAGGGGCTGCACAAGGTCCTCGACCTTGGCGCTTGGTGGAAGCAAGAGACAGGCCTCCCGCTCCCCCTGGGCGTCGTCGCGCTCCGCAAGGACCTTGGCCCACGATTGGGCGAGGACGTGAACGCGCTGCTGCGCGCCAGCATCGAGACCGGTCTCGTCATGCGCAAGCGCGCGCTCGCGTACGCGCAGACGTTCGGCCGAGGCCTCCCACTCGCCGACGCGGACCGCTTCGTCCAGATGTACGTCAACGCCTTGACGGTGGACATGGGCGAACGCGGCCGCGAAGCCGTGGACGTCTTCCTGGGGCGTTGCGCGAAGGCCGGCATCGTTCCGGCGCACGCGCGAGTCGAGATGGCGCCATAAAGCCCCAAGTCGCCAGCCTTATCCCACCGCACGCCAAACTTGGAGGAGCAAGAATCGGTGCTTCTCCATGCGTGGCATGGGCTACAAGGATTTCATCCAGCTTGACCAACCGGCCTCCAAGGACGAGGTCGTCTGTACCTTCCGCGTGGAGCACGACCCATCGGTCGAGTTCGCGTGGGCCGCGGGCGCGCTCGCGGCGGAAAGCAGCATCGGCACGTGGGACCCTGACCTCACGACCATGACGGACGAGGCCCGCAAGTATGGCGCACGCGTCGTGAAGCTCGACGAGCCCAACAAGCTCGTGGTGGTCGCGTTCACGCAAGGCCTCTTCGAGCGCGGGAACCTCCCACAATTGCTCTCAAGCGTCGTCGGCAACGTGTACGGCCTCAAGGAGGTCCGGAAGCTCCGCTTCATGGACATCGAGCTGCCCGCCGGCTTCGTCAGGAGCTTCAAGGGCCCGCAGGTCGGGCTGGAGGGCGTCCGCAAGATGACGGGCATCCGTGACCGACCCATCCTCGGCACCATCGTCAAGCCCAAGCTCGGGCTCTCAGCAGAATCGTGGGCCGACGCAGCCTACAAGGCGTGGCGAGGCGGCGTCGATTTCGTGAAGGACGACGAGAACCTCACGGACATGGTCTTCAACCGGTTCGACAAGCGAGTCGAGCTGGTCATGCGAGCCAAGAAGAAGGCCGAGCAAGAGACTGGCGAGAAGAAGCTGTACTTCTGCAACGTCAGCGCCCCCGTCACCGAGATGAAGCGCCGCGCCGACCTCGTGAGCGGCCAGTTCGAGAACGAGTACGTCATGATCGACCTCTTGACCGTCGGCTGGTCCGCCGTGCAAGAGATGCGCGACCACTTCGAGGGCAAGAACATCGCGATCCATGGGCACCGCGCGATGCACGGAGCCTTCAGCCGCCTCGAAGAACACGGCATCGACATGCTGCCCGTCTCGAAGTGGGCACGCATGGCAGGCGCGGACAACCTGCACGCCGGGACGCTTGGCGCAGGCAAGATGTTCACGGAAGGCGGCAAGTCGCATGCGCGGCAGATCTACGATTTCCTCCGCAGCGACTGGCACGGCCTCAAGAAGACCATCCCCGTTGCCAGCGGCGGACTGCACCCCGGCGTCATTGCGCGCGTGTGGGACGCCAACGGAGGCAACCCCGACTTCTGCGCGACCGCAGGCGGCGGCGTGCACGGGAACCCGCTGGGCAGCGAAGCCGGCGCCCGCGCCATGCGCCAAGCCGTAGAGAGCTATCAAAAGAAGATCCCCATCGAAGAGTACGCAAAGACGCACCCTGAGCTTGCAGCGGCTATCAAGCGTTGGGGCACGAAGCCACCGGGGAGCGCTGATTGAATGGTCCCCGGGCTCATTCTCAAGATCAAGATATTCGACATCGACCTTGGACGATACCAAGTGCTACTGAACCGTGAGGACGCTGAGGAACTCGGCGTCCATGCGGGCGACCGCGTCCGCGTCGCGCCCGGATCCGAAGCCAGCGTGATCGCTGTCGTGGAAGTGAGCGACTCCGTCACCGACAAGGGCACGCTCGGAGTCTTCTCCGACCTGCAAGAGCACTTCGACCTCGATGACAGCGCACAGATGCACGTGCGCCCCGCAGAGAAACCGGAGTCCGTCAATCTCATCAAGAAGAAGATGCACAAGAAGAAGCTTGACAAGGACCAGATCGACCGCATCATCGCAGACGTCGTGGACGGGTCCCTCACGGACGTCGAGCTCTCCGCGTGGGTCACCGCGCTTGAGATCAACGACATGGACCTCGAAGAGGTCGAGCACCTCACACGCTCCATGGTGAAGTACGGCGAGACGCTCAACTTCGAGGACGCCGTGGTCTTCGACAAGCACAGCATCGGCGGAGTGCCGGGCAACAAGATCTCCCTCCTCATCGTGCCCATCGTGGCCTCCGCTGGCTTGCTCATCCCGAAGACGAGCAGCCGCGCCGTCACAGGCGCTGCCGGAACAGCAGACGTCATGGAAGTCTTCGGCCCGATCGCACTCACGGGCGAGCAGATCCGTCGGATCACGAAGGAAGTCGGCGGCGTCCTCTGCTGGGGCGGCGGCGTGAACCTAGCACCGGCTGATGACATCATCATCCGCGTAGAGCACCCACTCAGCATCGACCCCCAAGCACAACTCCTCGCGAGCGTCATGGCCAAGAAGAAGGCCGTCGGCGCGAACAAGGTCGTGATGGACCTCCCCATGGGAGAGGGCACGAAGCTGCTCACGCTGGAGGACGCCAAGAAGCTCGGCCGCACGTTCATCGACCTAGGCGAACGCCTCGACATGCAAGTCGAGTGCGCGGTCACGTACGGCGGGCAGCCCATCGGGCGCGCCGTCGGGTGCAGCCTGGAAGCCAACGAGGCCCTCGCAGCACTACGCGGCCTCGACGCCCCCAAGTCGCTGATCGAGAAGAGCAACGCGATCGCCGGCATCATCCTGGAAATGGGCGGAGTCGTAGGGCGCGGCAAGGGAAAGGCGAAGGCCGAAGAGATCCTGAGATCGGGCGACGCGCTACGCAAATTCGAAGAGATCGTGAACGCGCAAGGCGGCAGCGTCCCCAAAGGCGACTTCCCCATCGGCCCATTCAAGGCCGACATCGAGACCGCGGAAGGAGGCTACGTGTCTGGCGTGAAGAACAAGGCACTCATCCACATCGCCCGCGCCGCCGGCTCCCCAAAGGAGCACGGCGCTGGGCTCGTGCTGCACCACAAACGCGGCGACCGCGTGCAGCCC
>JBAZZN010000279.1:0-4274 GCA_041658815.1 Thermoplasmatota archaeon | reverse complement strand
TGAGCGGCCCGGTGACGATGACGCGGGCCTGGACGGACGTTCGCGCCGTCCACACGAGCGCGCCCGCGCCTAAGCCAACGATGCCAAGTGGGATGACCCATCCGTAGCGCAGACGCTTGGGCACGGGCCCTCCCTGCCCGAAGCCAAACCGCTCCCCCTTACGGGCGAGCCAGCCGACCCCGATGACGTGCACGAGACCGACATACGTGGCCGCGCCCAGCAGGAAGGTCAACGCGAGCGTGGGGTGGTAGATGGACGAGCCGAGACCGAACACTACGCTCATCGTGCGAGCGCCCACGCCGGGCATCGAGAAGAGCGCGAGCGCCGCAAGAAGCATCCACGCGCCCATCTTGCTTGGCGATATCATCGCTATCGTCACGAGGAGCCCGGGCGAGGCTGCCAAGAGCGCGGCGCCCATCATCGCTACTCGTGGGCCAAACGCGCGACCGAGGAAGAACGCACCCGCCGTGAGCGTTGCGAGGCCCACGAACGATGAGAGGAGCACGAGCGCGACACGGGGCGACGCGCCGAGCATCAGCGCGAGCGCGAGCGTGTCGTGCATCGCGGGGAACAGGTCGTAGGGCGTCTCTATCGCCTTGTGTGAACCCGTGGTCGCGAGGCCCTCTGCGGCGTTGCGATGGAAGATCGTGTCCGAGCCGAACCCTTCGGGCGTCAGCAGCTGGGTCGTCGCCGCGAAGAGCGCGAGGAGGATCGCGGCGCTGATCACGACGAGGGCGACAGCCCACGCGCGACGCGGAGCGGCCAGCGCCTGCGCCGATAGCGCGACGCACGCGAGCGCGTACGCGACGTAGAACGTGATCGGCTTCCACGTCGCTTGGCCCGCGACGCTTGCGAGCGCCGCCACGGCGAAGCCGAGCGTGGCGGCGACGGCGAACGCGTGCAGCTTGTGGTTGGTGGATAACTCGTGGGGCGAAGTGCGAGGGAAGCGGAACGCAATGGCGATACCCAACACGCCGAATCCGACGAGTGGCACAATAAAGAACCCGAGGGCAGGGATCGCCGTGGCCGTCGGGATCCGCCAGAGCACGAACGCGCAGGCGACGATCACGCCGAGGACGCACGCGATGAAGAGTTGGCGGTGCCTTGCGAGCACGTTCGTCCCGCTAAACCTCACGCGCTGGCGAGGCTTCTGGCCGTATTAGAAGCTAGGCAGCTCGACGCGGGCGATAGCGATGCTCGCCGCCCGCTCGAAGGCCTCTACGGATGCACGAGGGCTCCATCGCTCCCGCGCTTGACGCGCGCCTTCCTTGCCCATACGCGCTCGCTGGCCTGCGTCATCCATCAGGCGCGCAAGGGCGCTGGCGAGCGCGTCGGGGTCGGCGGGGGGGACAAGGAGGCCCGTCTCACCGTTGACGACGACGTCGCGAGGCCCCGGGATGTCCGTGGCGACGACGCTCTTGCCGCTAGCCATCGCATCGAGGATGACGGTGCCGAACGTCTCGGCCAGCGAGGGAAGTACGAAGAACGAAGCGTGCGAGAGCACATCCGTGTACACTTCCCGCGATAGCCAGTCGATGAACCGGATGCGCGGCGCCAGACCACGCGCCCGCACTTGCGCATCGAGCGGCGCACGCTCGGGACCTCGTCCGCCAAGCACGAGGTCCCACTCGGGGCGCGAGGGCGCGACGCGGGCGAACGCGTCCACGAGGAAGCGCATTCCCTTCACTGGAAGGAGCTGGCCGCTCGCGTAGATGTACGGGCGTGACGCCTCTTCTCCCTCGTGGAACTCGTCCGGGTCCACGGCCATCGGCACGAGCACTGCGTCGCCGAACCCGCGGCTTCGGACATAGTCGAGGACTCCAGGACTGTTCGCTGCGACGACGGAGCTTCGACGCATCTCGCCCTCCTCGATCCGGCGCTTGAGCGGGAAGAACACGCGGTTGACGGCGTGGTCGCGCATCGCCTGCGCGCGGTAGGACTCGAACGCATCCTTGTTGTGCGTCGCGTAGATGCTCGCACGGCGCGTGAAGCTTGGGAACAGGGAGACCCACTTCTCGCTGAAGTAGACCACGTCGGGCTGGAAGCGTTCGACCTCGCGGGCGGCCCGCCAGCTCATAGGAAGCTTCCCCAACACCTGACCCCGTCCGCGCATTGGCACGTGAAGGGTCCTGACGCCGGGGGCGTGCTCGGCCGCAGCGTCGCGCGTGAGGATCGCGCATTCGTGGCCGCGCCGTGCGAGCTCGCGCGCGAGGAGCCACACCTGATGCTCGATGCCACCCCCTGGAGGATAACGATCGAGCGCCGCGTCTCCAGTGCCCACGAACGCGACACGCATCGGGTGGGGCGACGCGTGAGGCGCCCAAAGCCCTTTCGCGTGCGTGCTCGAGCGTCCGCGAGCGAGGAAAACCCCCAAATAGCGCGGCCGCGTGCGAAGCGATGTGGATCGGCCCGTCCGGATCGTGCACGTGGGTAATTACGCGCGCGCAGAGGTCGCAGGCGGCGTCGAGGTCCTCAGCGAGACGTTGGGCGCCGAGCTTGGGAAACAAGGAACGCAGAACACGCTCCTTTCCTTCAGCACTCACGGGGCTGGTGCTGGGCTCGCGTCGCAAGGCTTCCAGCAGGAGCTGATCCCCTGTCGGCGCAAGGTCTTCGAAGTCCCCCTTCCTACGCGAGCAGGGCGCCGCCTGATGCGGACTCGTATCGCTGAAGCCGACGTCGTCCACTTGTACTACCCAAGCCCCTTGGGCGCATACCTGGGCGCACGCATGGCACGACGCGCAGGAAAGCCGTACGCGGTCTCCGTGATGTCGCAGATCGGGATCGACGAGACGAGCGCGCACCGCGGGCGCATCTACAAGGCGGCCGCGTGGGTCGTGAATCGGTTCCTCCTCCGTTGGACCGTTCAGCATGCGGACGTCGTGTTCAGCCCGTCGCCAGGCTACATAGCGGCGAACCGGCACATCGCTTCGCACGAAGCGCGCGCCGTCCTCCTACCCCTCGGCGCTGACCTCGAACGATTCCGCGCGGACCTCCCAAGGGACCACGTGCGGCGCAAACACGGCATCGAGGGCCCAATCGTCCTCTTCCTTGGCTCCCTGAAGGCGACGCACCGCCGCAAGGGCCTCGACGTGCTCATGCCGGCTATCGCGAAGCTTCGCGAAGAGGGTCTCCAAGCGACGCTCGTCATCGCCGCCGATGGCGAGCTGGAGCACGAGTTCATGGCCCTTGCCCAAACGCTTGGCATACGTGACGCCGTCGTGCACGCAAAGGGCGTCCCGCGCTCGGAAGTCCCGCTCTACTTCGCCGGTGCCGATATCTTCGTCCTTGCGAGCACGTGGCTCGAAGCCTTCGGGCTCGTGCTCGCCGAGGCGATGGCGTGCGGAACGCCAGTCATCGGGTCCACGATGGGTGGTATCCCGTACGTGATCGGCGACGCTGGCCTCGTCGTCCCTCCCGGCGACGTGGACGCGCTCGCCGCTGCGATCCGACGCATCCTGACCGACAAGGAACTTGCGCGCGAACTCTCGAAGCGCGGGCGCGAGCGTGTCGAAGAGGAGTTCCAGTGGCCGAAGACGGCCGCGGTGGCGAAGCGGGCGTTGGAGGGGCTGGCGGTGCAGCGGCCTTGAAGATCGCACATCTCACGCCGACCTTCTTCTCGCCCAAGAGCGTCGTCGTCGGCGGCGACCGATATCCCCTCGAGGTCGCTGCGGCGCAGCGGAAGCTCGGGCACGATGCGCACGTGTTCACATACGGTCCCAAAGACGAGACGCTGGACTACGAAGGCGTGCCCGTGCATGTGCATAGGATCCGCTACCTTGTCTCGGGGAACATCGTGAATCCGCTCGGGGCCGCGGCGCGAAAGGCCGCGTCGTTCGGCGAAGTTCTCCACGCTTACCAGGAGCACACGGTCTCGACCGACGTCGGTGTCGTGCTCGCCCGAGCGCGAGGGCGACCCGCATTCGTCACCGATCTTGGCGGGGGCGGCCGCTCGTTCAGCCGTCACGTCTCGCTGGGGCCGATCCTAACGGGCTACCTCCCGATCAGTGAGTACGCCGGCCGGGCGCACGCGAAGTGGGTCGCGAAGACGCGCAACATCGGCGCGGGCGTGGACGTGAAGCGGCTACGTCCCAGCGCGCAGCCGACGCGCGCGTTCGCGCTCTTCGTCGGCCGCCTCATGAGTAACAAGGGCATCGACTACCTCATCGAGGGCCTCCCCAGCGGCGTGCCGCTCGTCATCGCGGGCGAGGCGTACCAGCCCACCTACGCCGCGCTCCTGCGCTCGCTCGCCAGGGAGAAGCAGGTCACCTTCCGCA
>JBAZZN010000278.1:0-4290 GCA_041658815.1 Thermoplasmatota archaeon | reverse complement strand
TCCTCGGTGCTCAACTCGAGCGGCGCGTTCTCGAACGGAGCGCCAGCCCGCGTGACGACGACCGCATCACCCTCATGCAGTTCGGTGAATGCTCCCGCGGTCCACGTGTGCGAGACGTTGCTGACGCGAATGCGAACATCGCCGTTCGTGAAGGACGCGATCGAAAAGTGTGGACCTTGAAGCCGGATCCCTCCACCACGCCAGCAGGCGCCCTCGATGGGCGCCCGTTCGCAGCGAGGAAGTTGAGAGACCGCGACCACATCGCCGTTAGCCAGCCGAGGCATCATGCGGACCTCGTGTTCGATGGTGCTCGCGTCGATGGTGATGTTAGTCTCGCCTTCGTGCAGGATGTCCTCACGAATGAGGTAGCCCTCGTCGTAGCGCGCGAAGAGGTCGAAACTTCCCGGCGGGAGAAGGAACCTGCCGACTCCAGACACGACGTTGGCGGTCGTGGTAGACGCGAGCGTGATCGAGCTTGGATCTCCGACCGCGGTGACCTCGACCACGCCCGTCTTCAGGAGCGCGACCGTGCCCATCGCGACGTTCTCATCGCTCGGGCTGGCGAGCGTGGCAACGTCGGCCGGCGCGTTCGGGCTTGCCGTAGCGAACGCGCGCCACTCGTGCCATCCATCCGGAACTCCCGCGTTCGTGACGTTGAGGTGCAGATCGAACTCGAATGCCACTCCTGGTGGAACAGGGGCAGGAAGGGGTGCAGCGAAGCTCGCGTCCGTGGCGGTCGCGCCCTCCGTGCCGGCATCCATGCCAACGCGAACGAACACGACCTCATCCCCCAAATTCGCGACGGCGAAATTCAGCTGTGGCCAGAAGCCCTCGCGAGATGTGGGATCGACGCCCGCAAAGAGCGTGGGACCTACCAAGGCCACTCGCGCGTCAAGCGCGCCAATGACGTCCAAGCGCCCCGCGCCAACTTCGCGCGCGAGATACGGGAGAGGCTTCGCTCCCGCCGTGAGAGCTCCCTTGACGAGGGTAGGCGACCACAAGGGGTGCGCCTGAAGAAGGATCGCCGCCGCCCCGGCCACGTGCGGGGTGGCCATCGATGTGCCCGAGAGGGATCGATACCCGGACGGGTCGCAGAGCTCGCAGACTCCAGTGGGGACGGGGGCACGAATATCCACGCCGGGTGAGACGATGTCTGGCTTCACTCCAACGGGGTCGTTTTGAGCCTGATAGGTGAGACCGCGGGATGAGAACCACGCGAGCTCGTCGCGCTTGTCCGTCGCGCCCACCGCAATGCCTAGCCTGCTCGCTGCGGGGACGCCGACGCTGCCATCGCGCTCACCTGCGTTGCCGGCGGCGCTCACGACCACGACGCCATTCGCGACAGCGCTGTCCGCAGCCTGCGCGAGGGGATGCCAAGTTGTCCCTGGCCCGCCAAGCGACATCGAGATGATATTCGCGCCGTCGGCCTGGGCACGCTCGATCGCAGCGAGGATCGCGCTTGTCGCGCATGAACCGTCGCGGCCACACACTTTGTAGGCAAGGATACTCGCACCGGGCGCGACGCCGTTCGCGCCCGCGGCGGTCGCCGCGACGTGTGTGCCATGACCGCTGTCATCCATTGGGTCTGGGTCTTCGTTCGAGAAGTCGTACCCGCCGATGACCTTGCAGCCTTGCCCGAAGCAGCCGCCGAGGTCAGGGTGCGTGTAGTCGACACCCGTATCAATGATCGCGATCGTGACTCCCGCGCCATTCAGGGATGTCCCGAGGAGATCGGTCCGCTCGTGCGCCTCCGGCGCGCGCACGATCTGTATGCTGTCCTCGAGCTGCGTGCGCATGAGGTCATCAGCAAACACGCGCTCGACGCCGGGCGAGAGCGCCAGCGTAGGCAAGTCGCCGAACGCGACACGACCAGCGATGAACGGTAGCAACGCGGACGTGCGTACGTCAAGGAGACCTGACGGGGTCGCTGCCCCAGCGCTCATGCGGACGATGACCGAGACGCTCCCATCCTCGGCGATGCGCTTGTCCCGCGCGAGCCTCGCAACGTCAGAAAGCCCGAGGTCGATCTTGGCCGCCACGGCGCCCGGGAAGACCGCCCGAAGCTCCTGCGTCCTGCCTTCGCCGATCACATCGAGCGGGAAAGGTATCCTCAGGGGGGTCATGCTGCCGTCTGGCGATAGGAGAAGCCCCTGCCCCGATGCCGTGTCGGATCCCCCCGGCGTGCTCACCGAGACGGGAAGCGACGAAAGGACGAGAACTACGACAAGAACGCCAGCCAAGCCCCGCAAACAACAACGCCCCGTTCTACAGGTTATGCCTCAGGCGAGCATAATCATTCCGTGGTGACAGCGTATGCCTGTCGCTCCGCCGACGGCTCCCAACAAGGAACATTCGATCGGCCTGAGCCCGGCAGCTCCACCGTTCAAGGCGAACGGCGACCCCCCGGCCCGAACAGCAACCTTGGACTGACCCGCCCGCGCGATAGAACGCCGTCCTTCTCGCACCAGGACGTTCCCCTCGCAACGCCTCTAGACGTTCTACGCGCGCGTGCTCCCCTACAACGAGGGCAGCACAAGCGGCGGAAACACGAGCGCCATGTGCGTCGAAGCCCAGTACCGCCGCGCGAGCGACGGCAATGGACCACTGCGACGACCTTCTCGAACCTTGCGAACCAGAACACGCAATGATATCAGGCGAGAATTCTATGTCGCACCCCCCTCGGAATGGGTGCGACAAGACGCCGTGAAAACACGAGAGAAATGAGAGTGCGAAAGATGCAGTTCGGCTCGGCGCGGACGCGACACCGCGCCGAGCCCTCTCTTTCAGTTCTGCGTCGGCCTTGTGGATCGGTTGCGCGCTGGGCACCACGCTAAGCTCAGATCACCTATCATTCATGAAAGGTAAGACTTTGGCATGTCTTACTGAATTCGTAAGACTTCAGAAAGGTATATGAAAACGGTGAGACTTACTCCGGTCGTGAGCTCCGAGTTGACGGGTGCACCGTCCCTCCCGGCTCCGTCGATCCGCACGAGGATCGCGGAGCTCGGCTACGGCAGCGGGCCCTGGTCCCGCCTCGACCTCGTCGAGCGCTGGGGAGCCGCGACGGCGAACAAGCTCATCGCGGAGGCGAAGGACGGCGGCTGGCTCGTGGCCCCATTTCGCGACCAGTACTTCGTGCCCGCAGCTGCGGACCTCATGGTCGTCTCCTGGCTTCCGCCGGCGCAGAGGCGCGAGTTCGTCATCAGCCGGACGCTCGCCGCGAGCAGGCTGCGCTTCTGGTCGCTGAGCGCGTGGGCGAGCACGGAGGGCCTGCTATTCAGCGAGCCGCTCTTCGTGACGGACTTGTCGCTCGCGGACCCGGCGCCGACCTCAACTGCGCTGGAGCCGGGTCGTCCCGCCGAGGCGATGGCTGAGCAGAGCCGCAAGAGGGCGCAAGCGATCCGCAGCGTGCCCTTCATCGAGAACGTCATCATCGTGCCGATCCTCGGGCGCCTGGGCGACCGATGGGAACGCAGCCGCGTCAAGCTCCCCGAGCCCAAGAGGCCGCGTGCGTCCCGATCGGCGTCTCCTGGTGGGCTGGGGGTCGCAGACCCCAAGACGCCGCCCAACGTCATCGAGTATCAAGTGACGCGTCGTATGGATGACGCGGCCTGGCTCTTCGGCTTCCTGTCCGCGCTCAACATCCCTCGCGTGCGCGAACCGCTCCGCCGGCTTGCTGAGGAGGAAGTGCGCGCAAGCTCGACAGCGGCATCCCGAAGCCCGAAAGCGCGTGACATCATGGACCGCGCCATGCGCTGGGGGGCAAGTTTCGGACCGCCGAGCCCAAATGAGAACTGGCAGGATGTCCTCGCAAGCGGCACGTTCCCGTACCTCCTTGTCCCGAAGGCGATCTGGAACGAGTCGCTCAGCTTCGCAGCGTCGCGCGTCTTCGACGACCTGACGAAGCTCAGGAGGAGCCTCGATGCTTGACCCCGCCGAACAGGAACGCGTGCTTCGAATGATCGCGCGAGTCGCCGCGGAGCGCGGGCTCTTCGTGGCGCCCGTCGGCAGCCTCTACTTCCTATTCCGCGGCGAAGCGAAGGTCTTCACAAAAGATGTCGATGCGGTCGTGCATGGCAAGGACCTTCAACCAGTCTCTATCGAGATCCTTGAAGCAATCGGGAAGGCTCTTGGCGGCGTCGAGATCGCGCACGACAAGGCCAGCGTGAAGGTCACCATCCCACAGCAGGACGAGAAGCCCATCGAGATCGACCTGCTGCGAGGCCGCGCCGGCGGTAAGGGCGGCTTCCTGAATCGCGACCTCCTCGCCCAAGGAGCCCAACGAGGCGA
>JBAZZN010000277.1:0-4314 GCA_041658815.1 Thermoplasmatota archaeon | reverse complement strand
AGCATTCTGAGCGTTGTAGATCTCTAAGTAGAGGTTCGGTGGGATGATGGGGGCGGGACTCGGGCCCACGGATCTTGCGGTGCCACCGCTCGCGCCGCACTGGGCGATCGTGCCTGTGACAGTCGCGACGCACACACCGGTGGCGCCAAGGGCTACGCGGGTCGTGCTGTGCTGCGTGCAGCCGCCATAGCCTTCGCAGGTCGTGCGAATGCTGCCGCACTTGGCCTCGATCGAGCGCTTGGCGAATGCGAAGCCCGGGGCGCCTTGGGCGCTGACTGAGAGGAAGTCACCAGCACTGCACGCGAAGACGCAACTGGCTGCCGCCCCGTTCCCGAAGACGACGCACGTAGAACTCAAGGGAAGTTGGACGTCAGTCGTGGGAGCGATGACTGGGAGGTGCGTGGTGGGATCCGTCAGTGATGGTGTTGGGACCCACAGGCGCGACACACAAGTCGCCTCCGTCACATCGGTGAGGCCTTGGCACCAGCCTGAACGGCTCCCTTGCGTTACAGGCGCAGATTCACGCGTGCAGGCCCCCGTCCCGGCGCAGTACGTCCATGCTTCGCCGCAACTCGACTGGACGACGACGCTAGCTCCAGTGCCCTGCACTTGAATGCTGTCACCAGCTGCGCAGGTGAACTTGCAGACTGCGATGCCTCTCACCGAGCACGACGATGTCACGATTCCATCCGCACCTGTGGCATTCGGTGTGGTCGCATTCGGCGCGGTTCCGTTCGGAAGGGGAGGCACTGCGAATGACTGGCACGTCGCCGCAGGCCCACTGGTGTACAAGCGGCAGATGCCCGATGTACTTGATGTGGTTGCAGGAGGGCTCTCACCATAGCAGGCAGCAGTCCCCGAGCATTGGGCTGTTGCATTGCCACACGTTCCCATGATGACGATGCCGTGAGTGTCGCCACCCGCCACAACGATCGTGTCACCCGTCGCGCAGGAAAACGCGCATGGAGCGCCTGGTTGCGGCACGCAGGCCTTGGGGAATAGGCCGCCGGAGCCGGTTGCGTTTGGTGCCGTAGCATTGGGGGGTTGAGGCACGGACGCAGGCGCAACGGATTCGCAGGTGGCGATTTGTCCTGCGGTGTATAGTCTGCACACGCCGGTCGTGCTGGAAGCCGTCGTCGGAGCGCTTTCCGCATAGCACGCAGTCGAGCTACCACACTGAACGTAGGCGCCCCCGCAGGAGGCTGCCACGAGGATGCCCTTCGGGTCGCCACCATTGACGATGAGGTTGTCGTTGAGCGTGCACGAGAAGGTGCAAGTCGAGAATGGTTGTGGGACGCACGCGCTCGATGGCGAGTTCGACGTGCTCTCGGACGAACTCGGCGTACTGGGCGATGCCGTGCAGAACGTGCTGAGCGCGAAACTGTTGAGTCGGCACGTGCCGGTTCCTGAAACGTTCGTTGGTAGCGACGCGTTGAGGCACGAAACCTGGCCAAAGCACGACGTAGTAGCCATGCCGCACGATGCATTGATGTTGACTCCTCGGCCAACGGCTCCGATCAGGACGACGTCGCCCGCGCTACACGAGAAGGTGCAGGAGGAAAGGCCGCTTGGTTGACACGATGCGGGGGGGGGGCACTTGTGGTTGGTCAGTCACTGCTCCTGCGAGAGACGAAGAGAGGAGCAAGAGAACGATTGCAGGAATTGAAATCGTGTGCCTTGAGGGCATGTGGCCGGCCAGCTTCTTCGAGGATATCAGCCTTCCCATCGGGCGCGTTCGTGGAGTCCAGAGATTCCTTCCGGGCCCTGTTCATCCGGCGCGAGCTTCTTCGAGCGTGACCAAGCTCACCGGTGCCCACGTTTCTCCTCAATCACCTTCGAGAACGATGGGCCACAGAAGCCACGCCAAGCCCGCCATGACGAGGTCGTAGCCGACAAGCACCATGACGGCCGGCCCCCACGACTGGGAGCCACGGTCGTCAAGCAGCACGAGCGTCGCCCGCACGCCTCCAAGCAGGAGAGGCGCCAGCAGGGGCACCATGAGGATCGGTAGCAGCAGTTCGCGCGCCCGCGCTTGGGACGCCAACGCCCCCGCGATGCTTCCCACCACGATGATGCCCACGAGCGCCACCAGCAACAGCACGAGGAGGGGGACGCTCACTGGCACGTTGAAAAGGAACCGCGCTAGCACCACAGTGCCAGCCATCACGATGGCGCCGATGGCCAAGTCGATGAGCGTGCGTGAGACGCCGTGGACGACGAGTGGCGCGGGCGCGCTGCGCAGGAGGTCGAGCGTCCCGCGGTCTGCCTCGGCAGCGAACCCGCGCCCCGCCACGGCCGCCGCCGCGAACACGATCGGCACCCAGAGCACGACCGCCGCGGCGGCGGGTTCCCGCGAGAGGTCCCCATGCGCGAAGAGGAACACCACGAAGAAGAGCCCCACGAGCACGAGCCCCGCCTGGACTCCCTCCTTGCCCCGCATCTCGCGCCGGGCGTCCTTCCACAACGCGTGCCTGAAGCTCAAGCCATCGCCTCCACGCGCGCGTCCGCCACACGCAGAGCGCGGTGCGCGATCCTCATGATCGTCTCCGGCTCGTGAGAGGCCACCAGCGTCGCGCCAAGTCCCCGACGCGCCATGAGGCGCTGCTCGACCCACGCGCGTCCCTCCACGTCCAACGCCGCGAATGGCTCATCAAGAAGAAGCAGTCGGGGACTTGGAAGGAACGCCATGGCCAAGCTCAGCCGTTGGCGCTGGCCGCGGCTGAGCGCCGTTGCGCGCGAGCGCGCGTGCTTGAGGAGCCCCGCATCCACGAGCGCAGCATCCACGAGGTCCTTTCCCACCGCCACGTCATGCATGCGCCCCCACCAGCCCAAGTGCTCTCGCGCCGTGAGTTCCGCGTAGAGCGGCGCGGTCTGCGGCAAGAACGAAAGGAACGAGCGCGCGCGTTCCGGATGCTTGCGCGCGTCCACCCCACACACCTCGATGTTGCCCCCGTCGGGGCGCGAGACCGTCGCAGCGATCCTGAGCAGTGTGGTCTTGCCCGCCCCATTGGGGCCAAGCAACGCCACGCACTCCCCCTCGCCCACATCGAGGCTGACATCGCGCAGGATCCATCGGGGACCGAAGCGCTTGCGGATGCCCACCAACCTCAAGGCTGGGACCGAGGCCACGAGAGGGCGACGCTCAAGGGGGGATAAGAGGGGCGCGGTACGCTCGCGGGGATGGGAATGAAGGGGTCGAGTTTGCGCGTCGTGGCTCTCGTCTTCAGAGATCCCATCAACCATCGCTCCTTCATAGGCATGCTTCCGGATGGTCACGAACTTGCCGCGAACGTCGAGCCGGTTTGGCCTGATGGTGCAGCCGGTTTCGCGAGAATGGTTAAGTCCCGTGCGAAGTTGTGGCACTCCGAAAGTGCTCAGCGGTGTCCCTGGTCGCGTGGCCGCTGCCACTTTCTATGAGAGGCTCGCTTCCATGGCTCACACCGCATCCGTTCTTCCGTCAATCGTTCGATTCGTCCTGACATCCGTCGTGGCCGGGGCGATGCTCATCCCCGCGCTCGCGGGCGGAATCATCTTCGCGACCCCGACGGCCGAAGGGAGCGACGCGCTGCCGCGCGCGCCGGGCGATGTGATTGCCGTCCCCCGCGTGGGCGACGGTATGGTTTTGCCACCTGGCGTGCCGTTCCCCGAGGGTGCTCGATCCTCCGTTGATCCGCAGCGTGATCCTTCGAGCGACCCTCTCAGCGCGGGGGACCTTGGATTTGACGAAATGCCGCTGCGGCCAGGGAATCCTGGCGGCATGGGCGCCCTCGGTTACCCGTCGTTTGGTGACGCATCACGCGCGATGCCAAGCGAGCAGGCGCCGTCCACATCCGCGAGCATGTCGGATGCGCCGATGGCCGCTAGCAGCTGGGCCATCGTGGACTCGCCCAACACCGGCGACGGGCAGACCACCAACCTTCTGCCGGGCGTGACGTGCGTGTCAGCGGCGGATTGCTGGGCCGTTGGCTACTATGACACCGGCAACACGCGCTATCAGACCCTCATCCAACGGTGGGACGGCGCCTCGTGGGCCCGGGTCGCATCACCCAACACCGCGACCACGCAGGACAATCGCCTCCAAGGCGTGACGTGCGCGTCGACGTCAGACTGCTGGGCCGTCGGCTACTCTGGCGGCACTTCGAAGACCCTCATCGAGCACTGGAACGGGGCGGCATGGACCATCGTCCCATCTCCCAACACCGGCGCGGCGCAGAGCAACTACCTCTACGGCGCGAAGTGCAACTCGGCGACCGACTGCTGGGCCGTCGGGTACTACCTCACGGGCGGCACTTACCAGACGCTGGCCGTGCGGTG
>JBAZZN010000276.1:0-4316 GCA_041658815.1 Thermoplasmatota archaeon | reverse complement strand
CGAGCTATGAGGCTTACACCCAGCGCCGTGCGAAGCCTGGCACAGCGCCTTCGATGCGGTTCAGGAGTGGGCTGGCGTCGGTGCTCGCGGCGAAGGCTCCCATGAGGAGGCCGAGGCCTTCGGGCAACTGCCGCGAGATGGAGAGGTTGCTCCTTGTGGCGAGGGGTAGCCCGCACATCCCGCATGTGGGCGTGATGCTGGTGTCGCCGAGGCCCTTCATGGAGAAGCCGCAGGCGTTGCAGTGAGCTTCAAGCAGTTCGTGCATGAGGTCAAGGACACCATGAGTCGGCTTGGGTTCTTGTCGCAGAGGGTCCCGAAATCGTGCGGCGCGAAACGCAGGGTTCTTAGGGTCGTTGCGGGAGCCCTCGCCTCACGAGGGAAACGAGGCGGCCCGCACGCTGCGCGGGGACGCGAAACGGAAGTGGGGGGAGTCTGATTGGCACGAAGTGCTCCTTTCCTTCGGATGGACCCCGCGTCGTCTCCGCTGCTCCCCCCCGAACTGTCGATGAACAACCCCCAAATGCTTGCATGACAGCGCCGTTACCCACAAAAGGGAGAGCGCGTTCTCTCCCTCACGAGTGAGGATACCGCAGATGGACGCAGAAGCGAAGCCCACGATCGACCCGCAGATGCACGACCACTTGCCCAAGGGGGAAACCGCGTGATGCACAAGGCCTGGGGCCACTGGTTGGCCATCGTCATCGCGGTCGTCCCGCTTGCGGGGTGCGCATCCCCGGGGCCGGAAGCGCTGAATGAGGGAACCGTGGACATGAAGGACATCAAGTTCATCCCGGATACCATGACAGTCGTGGTCGGCGGCACAGTCACGTGGATCAACAGCGAGGACCTCAACCACACCGTCACGCCAAACGACAAGGCACTCTGGGGCACGGACGGAAGCGGGGACGCCGAGGCACAGTGGCTCCCCATAGGCGCTTCGTGGAGCTGGACGTTCACCCAGGCCGGGACGTACAAGTACTACTGCCTCCCGCACGCGATGAAGGGAGACGACGGCGAGTACACTGGAATGATCGGCACGATCACCGTGAAGTAAGCGCAGGGGGACATGCGCTTGTTCGCCAGCATGGGGCGCGCGGGCGCTTATCTCACTTGAACCCTCTCATGGTGTCGGCGCAGCTGTTCTGGAAGAGCGTTGTGCTCATGGTCCAGTCATCAGCAAGGGGCTGGCACGGAATGAGTCCATGAAAGCCCCTGGAAGTCAGTCTCGCCTCCGAAAACTCGCCTCGACGCGCCCCTTGCTCGCCATCGGTCTGGTCGTGGTCGTGGGCGTCGCAGCCGCCGCCATCACGCTGACGTACACGACGACGACCACCGTCACCACGAGCGTCACCCCACCACCAGTACAATTCGTGGCGGGCAGCGACTCTGGGCCAAGCGCGCTCACGAACTACGTGACCGCGTACGCGATCTCCACGAACAAGACGTCCATGACGGCCACCGTGAAGGGCGTGCCTGAGTCCACACTCGTGATCGGGTCGTATCTCCAACTCCAGAACGTGGACGCGGGAGCCGCTCACTCCGTCACGCTCACGACGCCACAAGTGTCGAACGCGTACGTCACTGCCTACACGCTGGGCATCTACACGAGCGGCAACGTGCTCCAAGACACGCTAGACCTTCGCGCGGCGAGTCCCACGGTCACGTTCTCGTTGCCCGCAAGCACGACGTACTATGGGAAGCTCACTCTCACGCTCGCGACTGGCGCTGGCGCGGACAATGTTGCGCTCACGAACGCGGTCACGCTCACGACGGTCTGAGGCGCCCAACGTGCGGGAAGGTGCCATCTTCGTCACGATCGGCTTCCTGATGCTCGCGGCAGCAGGCGCGATCGCCGCCGTGACCGTCACGTCCAGCAGCACGATCACGACGAGCGTGACGCCGCCGCCCGTCCAGTTCGCGGCCGGCGCCGGCTCGACGAACACGCGGTACGTCGGTGACTACTCGCTCAGTACGAACGCGACGTCCTTCGAAGGCACGTTCAAGGGAAGGGCCGGCGGGGACGCGACGGTGAAGAACGTGACGCAGATCAGGAACACCATGAGCGTGTCCCAGACCGTCACCCTCTCCGCCACGCAAGTCACGAACCCGAGGGTGACCGCCTTCACTTGGACGGTGAAGGACGCGAGCACCACGATCGGGACGCTCGACCACAAGGCCACGAGCCCCATTCTCACGTTCACGATCCCCGCTGGCATGACTTACACCATGAACGAGCGGCTGAAGGTCGCGGGAGGCTCCGGGAACAACAATGGCGACAGCGCCGACGTCTCCGCAACGCTGGGGTTGTCAGCCTCATGATGCGGACCCTTCTCGTCCTGGGCACAGGGCTGGCGCTCGTGGGCAGCATCACGCTCTCGTCTGATAGCGCGACGCTCACCACGACCACGATCGAGCCCGAAGTCCAGATGGGCGCGCTCGCAAGTGGCTCATCGGGCGGGCTCAACGGTTCCGCGGGCACGGCGAGCATCACGGGCCTGGTCCTCTCGCAGACCACGAACGTGCTCTACCTCAACAACACGAACGCGACTGGCGCTTACTACGCGAAACTCGTCGTGACCGCCTCATCGGGGATCGCGAACCTCCCCGCGCTAGTGATCGGCATAGACAACGGCACTCAGAACGCCCAGATCGTCGGCACCTTGGGGAGCCTCACGCAGACGTCAGGCCAGTACGTGCAGCTTCTCGCTGCCAGCACGAACCGCATCTACGTCACGCAAGCCGTCACGACACTCGCGCTCACGAGCACGATCACGATGGACGTGTACGCTGCGGACGACACGAGCGAGAGCGCCTACGTCATCACGAGCCTCACGATCACGATCCAATGAGGCGCCTGATGGTCGGGTGGGTGCCCCCTACCGGTCATGGATGTTGCGACGGTGGCCTGCGCGCACGAACTCAAGGAGCCGCTGAGCGACGTACGCCCGCGCGTAGATCCGGTATTCCCCGACGCGCAGCGAGAACAGGTCGCTTCCTTTGAGGCGTTTCATCGTGCGCAGCGGGTCGTCCTTGATAGCTTCCAGCTTCTCGAGGATCCGTTGTGCGACTTGCAGGTCGAGTCGCTTGAGGTCCGCCACGAAGGCCGGCTGATACGTGCAGTTCCACGTCATTTCAAGCCGAACTCGCGGCGCATGTCTTCATGGCTGATGCGGGGGCCGTCGTAGAGCAATCCTTCGAGAAGGCTCAACCGAAACTCTGGTTTGAACCGGCCTTCGTTATCCCCTTCCGGCACAAGCCTGAGGAGCATCCCCAGGATCTCATCGTAGCTGCGCTTGCCCTTGAGCACTTGGAGCGCGTCGCGGGTCTCGCTGTTGACCTTGATCGTCGTCGTTCCCGCCACGAGTATCCTTGTGGTATCCCGTTGGTATAAGTCTTTGGTCGGGGCGCCGCTTTGCCGGGGGGCCAGAGCTTCACCCGTCCCTGCAAGACCGCTGGCTCGACACATGGCATCACCAAGATCTGTCAATGGGAACCGGGTCCAGCCACCCTGCCCAACCCGTCCCGTGCAAGGCGATCCGGGCGCGTCGCCTGCGGCGCGTCCTCCGCGATTCGGACGAATCGCGCTGCGGCGCGACCGGCGCTACGCGCCTTTCGTCCTATCTCGGGACTGCGGTCCCTCGATTCGGACGAATCGCCTGCGGGCGACCGGCGCTACGCGCCTTTCGTCCTATCGTGACGCACGCGCTCACACGACCGGCGAGTCTCGCTTCGCGCTCGTCAGCATCTCGTAGCCCTCGCGCGTCACGACCACGTCGTCCTCGATGCGGACGCCCCCGACGCCTGGCACGTAGATGCCGGGCTCGATCGTGATTACCATTCCTTCGGCGAGCACGAAGTCCGCGTTGCGCGGGTGCAGCGCGGGCCCATCATGCACGGCGAGGCCAAGCGAGTGGCCCACGCTGTGGATGAAGCGGCCTTTCCACGGCGAGGCGTCGATGACCTTCTCGGCCGCTAGGTGCACCTCGCCGCCCTTCACGCCGGGCTTCACGGCCGCGAGCGCGGCTTCCTCCGCTTCGAGGACCTTGTCGTAGATGGCGCGGAGCTGTTTGTCGGCCGGTGCGCGGATCCACGTGCGCGTGAGGTCGCTCGCGTAACGGTGGTACCACGCGCCAAAGTCGCAGAGCACGAACTGGCCCTTGCGGAGTGGAACGTCGCCTGGCGCGTAATGGGGCTCGGCGCTTCCCTCGCCGAAGGCGACGATCGTGTCGAAGCTGGGGCCCGTCGCGCCGCGCTTCTGCATCTGATAGCTGATGTCGGCAGCGAGTTCGTACTCCTTCATGCCGTCACGGAGGAGC
>JBAZZN010000275.1:0-4327 GCA_041658815.1 Thermoplasmatota archaeon | reverse complement strand
CCGCGCAGTCGTGAGGCACAAAGGAATGATAGCTGAACTTGACCTAGAGTTTTCGGTTTGCGTCGAGGCGTTGCCGGTGCGACCTATGCTAGCGCCGCCCGAGCGTGCCAGAAAGGTGACCAGTTACTCGATGTCTTATGCATACTGTAGCCTCCAA
Source organism: Thermoplasmatota archaeon (assembly GCA_041658815.1). Lineage (GTDB taxonomy): Archaea > Thermoplasmatota > SW-10-69-26 > JACQPN01 > JAJPHT01 > JAJPHT01. Next base: position 4,170 of record JBAZZN010000275.1, on the reverse strand, counting down.
AGCAGGATAGTCGCCAGGGTGACCTAATCCCTTTGGCTGCGGTGTATCGGTTTCCGCCGCTGCAATGCCTTTTTCGGGATGGTCGCCTTGGGCGCCCCCGTGGCCAAGACGGGCTTCGAGATCAAGGGCAGGGACGCTGCCGCGCGCCTGGGCAAGTTCACGACGGCTCACGGGGCCGTCACGACCCCCACCCTGCTCCCAGTCCTGAACCCCAACATCTCCTTCATCAGCGCGAAGGACATGCGCCGAAAGTTCGGCACCCAGATGGTCATCACCAACTCGTACATCATCCGCAAGAACGAGGCGCTCCGGACGAGGGCGCTCGCGGAGGGCGTGCACAAGGTGATCGATTGGGACGGCCCGGTCATGACGGACTCGGGCACGTTCCAGATGTACGTGTATGGCAAGGTCAGCGTTGCGCCCGAGGAGATCGTGGCGTTCCAGCGCGACATCGGCGTGGACGTCGGCACGATCCTCGACATCTTCTCGACGCCCGAGCGCACGGCCGAAGAAGCACGCGCCGACATGACCGAGACGCTCTCGCGTGCCAAGGCCGCCGCCGTCATCAAGGGCGAGATGAGCGTCGCCGCCACCGTCCAAGGCGGCGTCTATCCCGACTTGCGCCGCGAGTGCGCCGAAAGCTATCGCAGCATGGACCTGGACTTCCACCCCATCGGCGGCGTCGTGCCGCTCATGGAGCGCCAGCAGTGGGCGACACTCGTGGACGTCATCGTCGCGGCCAAACAAGGCCTCGATCCCTCGCGGCCCGTGCACCTCTTTGGCGCGGGCCACCCCCAGATGTTCGCCCTCGCGGCCCTCCTGGGCTGCGACTTCTTTGACAGCAGCTCCTACGCGAAGTACGCGAAGGACGGCCGAATGATGTTCGAGGACGGCACGCGGCACCTCGCGAACCTCCAGGACAATCCATGCGCTTGTGAGGTGTGCAGCAAGCACACGCCCAGCGAGCTTCGCTCGCTGGCAGAACCCGAGCGCGAGCGCGCGCTCGGGGAGCACAACCTCGCCGCCTCCTTCGCCGAGATCCGCCGCGTGCGCGAGGCCATCCGCGCGGGGCGCTTGTGGGAATTGGCGCTCGTGCGGTGCGAGACGCACCCCACCCTCGTGGATGGCTACCGCCGCGCGCTCGACCACGCGCCTTGGATCGAGACGCTCGACCCCATCAGCAAGCCCAACGCGTTCTTCTTCACGGGCGCAAGCAGCGCGCGGCGGAGCGAAGCGCTCCGAGCCCGAGAGCATTTGACGTCGCGCTGGTCACCACGAGGCCGAGACATCTTCCTCCTGCCGACTCCCACGCAGAAGCCCGTGGGCGAAGCGTACGCCGAGCTCGCGCCGCGGTTGGCGGGGCGTGACGTGGTGCCCGCGGCGCGTAGCGCCTTCGGCCCCGTCCCTTTCGACCTCGATGGCACGTACCCCTTCGCGCAAAGCGTCGAACCAGCGGACCTCGACGTGGAGACGCGCACGCTCCTGGAGCAGTTCCTGCTTGACCTCAGCACCGCGCACGGCGTCCGAATCGTGGACTGGAAAGGCGGGGACATGCTGGAGACCCTGCACCCTGACGCTTCCGACAAGCGCGACGCGCTCGTCGAGCGCGTCAGGAGCATCGCTGACTACCAGTTCGGCCCCGGCGCGGGCGACGCGTTGCTCGCTGGCGAGGTCACGATCCGCACGAGCAACAACACCGGCAAGATCCGCAACGTGCACGTGGACGGCGAGCACGTGCTATCACTGCGCGCTGAGGACGGCTTCTTCACGCTCAAGATCGGCGGGGCACGCCGGCTGCACGCCGCGTTCGACTTCCCGCGCCTGCGCGTCGTCGTGCACGCGGATTCGGTCCCGTTCAACCGCGGCGGCAAGAACGCGTTCGCCCAGTTCGTCCAGAAGTGGGACGCGACACTGCGGCCGGGCGACGAGTGCCTCCTCGTGGACGAGGCGGACGGTCTCGTGGCTTGCGGGCAGATGCACCTCGCTCCCTCGGAGCTTGGCTTCTTCAAGAAGGGGCTCGCGGTGCACGTGCGCGAGGGACGACCGAGTTGAATCCACCCATAGTCCGTCATGGGCCGAATCATCAGCCGAATCGCACGGGTTCACATCCTGCCACACCTGCGGCCCGATGGGGTCGCAGGGGGCTACGGTCTGAAGGGTCGGAAGGGGAAGGGTCGAGGGTTCGAAGGGGGCGGAGGGGCGCGATATCTGGCTCCTGGCCTGCGATCGACGCGACCCTTGATGGAGGGACTCATCCGCCGCGACTCGTCCTTCGGCCCTTCCTCCCCTCGGACCCGCCCCTTCCGACCCCTCCGACCAGGGACCCTTCCGACCCCGCTGCGGGATCCCAGCGCGACCACGCATCGAGAGCACGCCACTCGCGATCCCCCAAGCGACCCTGGGTAGAATTGGGCTCCCCGTGCGCCACAAGACCCATAAGCGCCCCGATGGTCCATGCGGCGCTAGCGCATGTCCGCCCGCCTCGTCGTCCCCAGCATGGTCATCATCGCATCCCTCCTCGCCGCGGGGTGCGTCGGCTCAAATGACCACGAGTCGCCCGCGGCCGCGCCCACCACGAACGACACGCCAGAGTTGCACATGCAGATGCAGATGAACGAGACGAACGCGTCCGCTCCGCCCTCGAACTCGACCACCACGAACCAGACGTACGATTATAGCAGCTGCATGGTCGGCATGGATATGCCAGGCTGCCCCGCGAGCGTCGCGGAGAAGCGCTACCTCGAAGCTCAGGCCAAGGCGCGCCCCGACAAGCAGTTGCCGCCAGTGAAGATCGCGCTCAAGCCCCAGGGCGATGGCCAAACGGGCGCATTTCTCGTGGAGAACGGCACGCTCCAGCTCCTCCTGACAGCATACCTGAACGACTCGGGCCCCGGGCCGTACGCGGCGCTGGGCCCCGGCGGCATGGGCGACCTCAAGGTGGAACTCAAGGCTGGCGCCAGCACGAAGAGCATCACGCTCGCAAACAGCGCGAACAGCGCCGGCGTTGACCCAGCAGTGGTGATGACCCACACGTACACCTCCATGGTGGCGCTGCCCGCGGATGGCGAGTGGACCGTGACGGTGCTAGGGCAAGGCCAGAACGCGCAGGTCACGCTGGTGCTCGTCGAGCGGTTCTACTCGTGACCTCTGGCTCGTTTTCATGTCACGCCCCAAATCCTTATAACCTGACAAGCGGGCTCCGTGTGAGCTTGTGCCAATGGCACAGGAGAGGCTTGCAGTGCGCGGTATCCTGATCCTCGTGGCCATCGCGGTCCTGGCCTTGTTGCCAAGCGCGCTCGCGATCGAGCCCGTGACGCTCCATTCACCGGACGTCTCGTACACGGTCCGCGGGCAGACCATCGACCTGGACACGTCCCAGTACGCCGCTGACGCACCAGGACTCGTGGGCTCAGTCCACACGAAGGACGTGACCGTGGACGCCCACGGCCCCACGTGCACGGTGGACCCCACGACCAAGCTCAGCAAGGGCAAGTTCACGCACTGTGGTGACCCGCAAGTGAGTGCGCCCGCAGCGGAGGACGCGACCGGGATCGTGGACGCGCAGGTCGGCCTCAAGTTCGCGGGTGCGGCCGCTCCGAACACGATCGCCCCAAGCGTCGCCACCATCGACGCCACCAACATCCCCACGTTCCTGCCCAGCCAAGGCGTGCTGCTCGCGGCCGCCGCCGCGGGCGCCTCGTTCTTCGGCATCTACGCCGCTTGGCGCGCCCTCAAGTGGACGGGTCTCTTCGCGCTCATCCCACTTTACTCGCACATCTCGGACAACGAGATCCTTGATGACCCCAACCGCGCGGGCATCTACCGCCTCATCCAGGTGGAAGCTGGCATCTCCACGAAGGACATCGCGGAGCAGTTGGGCCTCGCGTGGGGCACCGTCACGCACCACCTCAGCAAGCTGGAGAAGCGCCGCTTCGTCGTGAGCAAGAAGTACGGCAAGTACCGCCGCTACTTCGCCAACGGCGAGGGCGGCACCGAGATGAAGGACCAAGTCGCCGTCCTGCGCCTGGACCGCACGGGCGACGTGGCCGCGCTCATCCGCTCGAACCCGGGCCTCACGCAGAAGGCCGTGAGCACGGCGCTGGGCGTGTCGAGCTCGACCATCCTCTGGCACGTGAAGCGCCTCGAGGGAGCACAACTCATCACGAAGGT
>JBAZZN010000274.1:0-4327 GCA_041658815.1 Thermoplasmatota archaeon | reverse complement strand
CCCTCAATGATCCTGAGACGTTTCTCGTCATCCATCGTAGTGACCTGGAACGCGGAAGGCGTTCCTGGTCCACGCCGTTTCCTGAGAAGCCCAGCGCGAGACTACGTAGGACTCTAGAGTCCTTCGGGCGTCGTGGCGAGCGCGCGTTGGATGGCGAGCTCTGCGAAACGCGCGCCCACCAGGCGTGTGCGGCTCATGGCTTCCAGCAGGCGTCCTGCCGTGAGGCACGCGCCGCAGCGCTTTGGAGGAAGCGTGATGGTCGTCGCGAAATCCGCAAGTTCCGCCATGCGCTCGTCGAATGGACCCACGCGGTCGAGCGCGGCCTCTGCGGCCACGAGGTCCGCCTTGTAGAACGCACGCGCGGCCTCATCGCAGATGGTCAGCGCCCGCGTCCCCACTTCCACGAGGCCGCTTAGCACCCGCTCCTCGACCTCGGAGCGGAGGAGAAGCCCCACGGCGTCCCCAAGCTGGGCGCCGTTGTGGCCCAGCCGCTGCGCAAGGTCGATCGCGCTGGCGCAAGCGAACGCGTCAAGGCGCGAGAGGGGCAACTCGCTCTCGATGGCGCGGCGCTCCTGCTTGGCAGCGACCCAACGGAGCCGGTTCACGTCCTCGGCCTTCGCTTGGATGCGCGCGAGGCGCGCAGCATCGCGGCTGGTCATCGCGGAAAGGATCTCCCGGTGGATCGAGCTGGCGACGCCGTACACGCGATCGAACGAGTGGTAGAGGTCGAACGCTTGCGGGTTCACCATGTCGTGGAGGATGATGCGCTGGGGCGACTGCTCGATGATCTCGAAACCGGCGATCTTGCGTGGGAAACGGTCGATCGCGGCGCTCAGTTCAGCGGTGAATGGATGACGAGAGGTGACCTCGAAACGGTCCGCGCCCGAGAGGTAGAGCGCGTCGATGCGCCGCGTCAGTTGCTCCGGCGTGAGGAAGGTGGCGTCCAGCGTGACGCCGCGCATGGCGGCTGGCGCCGCGCCCGAGGCCGACTCCAACCGAAGGACAAGCCGCCCATCTGGGCGCGGGTCGAACCCGATGCGATCGCCCGGCTTCAACCCGACGCGGTCCACCCAAGTCTTGGGCAAGCTCACGCTGAGCGTCGTCCCGCCGATCAACTGGACCTTCCGAGTGTCCACGAGGCCGAGTCCGCCTGGGTGACACATAGTCTTTGCGAGGAGGATTCAACCCTCCGGGGACCGCGCATTTAAGCAATCCCTCGCCAAGGCGCCTTGTCAGGAACTGGTGGCCATCATGCCCGCGATCGAGTCAACGGAAGCGATCGACGACCCGCAGCTTCGAGCGGCGGTCCTCGACCTTTTCAGAGCGAACGACGCCTTCCGCATGGCGTATGATGACTTCGCGCGCTCGCAAGGCCGCGATCACCGCGCACTCGAAGCGCTAGCGGACGCAGAAACTCGCATCGACCTTGCGCGCGGGCGCGTGATGCAAGCGCAAGACCGCTGACCAGCAGCTCAAGTGGGTGGCCACGGGTACGCCGCGCTTTGTGAGGCTTCGCCAGCCGAGCTGCGAGCCCGGAATTCCACCGTGGCGCCGGCAGCAGCGTGGATCGACTTGGCCCACGAGCCCCAACTGGTGTGGCCCAGTGCGGTCCAAACGCCGCCATTCACACGGGCGTCCACGCCCACGAGCGCGCCTCCAGTGACGGCCACATTCGACTCGACCCACCACACGTTCCCCCGCACGTTCGTGAACGTGGCCGCGAACGAGCCGGATGAAGGTGGGGGCGGCGTGCCCGCGCCGCAGTCCGTGGCGCTCGCGCCGAGCCACTTGTAGCACGCGCTCGTGTCCGTGACGCTCGTCGTGCTCGTCGCGCGCAACTGCACGATCGTGCCTTGTGGCGCGTGATAGCTGCTGGCCCAATCGCCCCAGCTTTGGAGCACGAGTGGTCGCCAAGTTCCGCCGTTGAGGCTCACGTCCACCTGGGAGATCGTGCCGCCCACGGCGGTCACGTGCGCTTGGACCCACCACTCGTTCCCGCGCACGCTGGTGAAGATCGCGTCGAACGTGCCCGACGGTGGCGGCGTCGGCGGGGGAGGCGGGGGTGGAGGCGCGCCTGCTCCGCCACAGTTCCTTTCGCCTTGCCACGAGAGGAATGGGCCAGCGCACGGCGCGTCGGTGCGGAAGAACTGGAAGCCGCCGCCCTCGCTTGGGCTGTGGATGCTGATCGCCCAACCAAGCTTCCCCGACCCGTCCAGGTCCCCAAGGACTGGGCCGCGCAGGGCGCCCCGTTGTGTGTTCACGTGCTGCTCCAAGGCACCAGTGCGCGCGTTCAAGTACCACACGCCGGGGCTCCCGTTCCGTGTCCCGATGGCCAAGACGTCGAGCACGCCATCGCCCGTAACGTCCGCCACGGCGATGTCGTCGTTGCTCCACGGGTCGGCCACATCGGTCTTCCATAGGAGGACCCCAGTGGACGAGTACGCGAACACGTGTGGAGAGCCCACGACTTCCCAGTTGCCTGGTTTGTGCCCGATCGTGTTCCAGTCCATGCCGATGATCTCCTTCTTGCCGTCCCCATCCACGTCCACGATGACGGGGTGCGTGTAGCTCAAGGGAGTGCCCCACGATGGTTGGACGTGCCACTTGGTCTGGCCGTTGGACCCAAGGACCCAGAGCACGAAGTGGTCGTTGGCGAAGTTCGTCGCGTCGTGCGCGTCCCTCATGATGAACACGACCTCCTTTTGTCCGTCCCCATCGAGGTCCGCCGCGTTCCCGGCGACCGGGATGGATGCGGGCCACACGTACTTGTTCCCCCAGAACGTCCAGACGGAGGCGCCCGTCTTTGCGTCGCGCACGCGCACTTCGCCACCATCCCCAAAGAAGATGACCTGCTTGCGGCCGTCGTTGTGGAGGTCCGTCACGAGTGGGCCGCCGTTCCCACCGAACTCGGCGCTGGACCAGCGCGTCGAGCCGTCCCAATTGAACGCGAAGAGACCCTTGTCCTCCGTGTTCGAGAAGATCGTCATTTTCCCGGCGCCATCCACGTCAGCCGTGGCAGCACCTGCGTCAGCGGCAGCCGAGCTCCCCATGTACGCGTCCATCCGGTGGCACCACTTCTTCGTGAACGACATGCTCGTCGTGGACGTTCCGCTCGCGTAGTGGTACACGCACACGACCGCGGCCGAGTTCACGATCACGATCTCTGGGATGCCGTCGCCGTCCACGTCTGCGACGGCGGGGTCGTTGATGGTCCGCACGGGCCACCCGGCAGGGTAGTCCGAGCGGATCTCGCTGAGGACGCGAGATGTTGTTCCTGATAGCACGTACGTGTCCTGGTTGTCGTTGTTCGCGACGACCTCCATCTTGCCATCACGATCGAAGTCGCCAAGCGCGGACGTTTCTCCGTCGAATTGGCCGAGGCTCAACGCGTGACCTGGGCTCGCGTTCGTGATGATGTTCAATTGGCTTGTCGCGGCTTGAACGAAGGCTGCACTCACGACGAGCAAGCCTACAAGCGCAAGCGGAAGAAGACGGCGCGAAGACGACATCGAACAGGAAGAGACAGGCGTCCCGACCTTTGAGCCGATGGCTCAGGCATCGATGCGCCCCCTCTTCGGATAAGCCAAAGGCCAAGCCGCCGCCCATGCGTCGCCCCTCGCGAGCATGCGCGCGATCGCCGTCCTCCTCGCTTGGCTCATCGTCATCCTCCCCACGTTCGCGACCGCGAAGGAAGGGCAAGCCCCCGCGACCGGGCTTCCCTTCGCGCTCGCGCAGGCTGGCGCCGCCACGGATGGCGCCAAGATCTACGTCTTCGGCGGCGCGAACGGAGCGAAGGACGGCGAGCCCACGCTCACGGATGCGATCCTCGAGATGGACCCCCAGACTGGCGTCGTGCGCCAGCTCGATGAGACGCTTCCCTCGCCACGCGGCGGTGCAAGCGCAGTGTGGGACGGCCACGAGTTCCTCATCATCGGAGGGTGGGCCGGCCGCGATTCCCCCCTATCTGAAATAGTCGCGTTCACGCCAGGCGCAGCGCCCAAGACGCTGCCAACGAGGCTGCCGCTTGGCCTGAGCCAAAGCGCCGTGCTCTGGACGGGCGCGCAGGTGCTCGTCTTTGGCGGCTACGCCACTTGCGGCGCATCGTGCCCCAACGCGACGCGCCTCGTCCTGCGCTATCACCCCGACACGCAGGTGATCGAGGAGGCGCGTGCCAAGTTCCCGCGTGGGTTCGCTGAGCAAGCTGCGGTGTGGGCGGGAGATCGCGCGTACCTCCTCGGAGGCTACGCGACCGAGGGCAATGCGAGCGGCCCCACGGACCTCATCTTCCGTTATGAGGCGGCGACGGACGCACTCACGCAGCTTCCCG
>JBAZZN010000273.1:0-4343 GCA_041658815.1 Thermoplasmatota archaeon | reverse complement strand
CCCCGTACTCGGCCACGTTGTTCGTGGATGTGGGCCGCGGGGGACTCGCGAGCCCGTGGCCCTCATGGACGATGCGGCCGTGGTGCCTCACGACGAAGCCGAACGTCGCGACGCCGCCGGGGTTGACGGGATCGCACAAGCCGTCGAAGTTGATGACGTACTCGTTCCCCGTGGGGGCGACCTTCGGCGGTGGCGGTGCGCTTACGCGCGTCGCGAGGCGCTTGCCCGTGAGGACGCCGGCGAACTCCTCGCCCTGCGGGCCTGTGAGGACGACCTTGCCTGACTTGTACGCGGTGAGCGTGACGCCCTCGCGTCGGGCCAGGAAGTGCGCGTACGGGCGGTCCTCATAGTGAAAGTGCCCCGCATCGAGGAAGGCGCGCAACTCGGACAAGTGCCGGGGCTCGAAGCGCAGCACGACCGTCATGTGTGCACACTGCACCGCCACCGCTCGCCCTTGACTCCTTCGATTGGCGTACCTGAAACGGCTCCCGGAACGACTGGGACGAATAGAGTCCCATGCGGCGGGTCACGCTGGGAGTCCTCGCCGTGGTGTTCGTCTGGCTCCTGGCCGTCGCTCCGACGGCGCTCGCCGCAGGAAAAGCGAGGGGGCACGCGCAAAAGGGCACCACGCCGATCACGCCACTCGTCTCGCCGCAAGCTCTCACGCCACTCCCTTACGTCGAACCGGCCTCCAGCGACCAAACGTCCTCGGACCCGCTTCCAGCATCGCTCCCGCAGCCGCCGCAGGACGCTTCACTTGCGGTGAATGCCCCCCCAGGACTCGCGGGCTTCGTGCTCTTGGGGTCTGGTGCGGGCGCCACGCTTGGACTCGCCCTCCTGATGGCGCACCATGCGGGGCGGCCCCGGAAACGGACGCCACCCCGGAAGAGCTTCGAGGCGGGGCGCGTCAGCGGCAGGGGGACTCGCGTCGTGTCCCATGCCGAAGCGATCGAGACGCTGCGCAAGCACGCTCTTGGAGAGGTCGTGTCATTGCGGGGGGCACCAGGCCTGGTCCGTGTGGCCCTCAAGCGGCGTCGGGGTGAGGCCTGCGAGCACGTTGCGGGGTACCTCACGGGGCTCTTCGAGGGCGCTTGGGCGATGGACGTCGCACTGAGGCACGACGAGTGCGGTGGCAAGGAACGCGATGCCGTCTGCGTCTATGAGTTCAGCCGTTTCGTTGCTCCAGCGGCAGAAGCATCGACTCAAGGATCACTAACCTTGCCCGATCGATCGCCTCCAACTCTGTCCGATAGCGCTTGACGAGATCGCTGCGCTCTTGGGGCGTCGTACCACGGAAGGCGGAGATGACGACGGGCTCGGACGAATCTCCTGTGACGTAAGCGAGGAGCGCCGCGGCCTTCCCGCGCAACTGTAAGGCATCCATTGTGGCGCCCTATGCGCTGACCACGGCAAGTACATTGCTACGAGTTAGCACGGAGCAAGCAGGCATCGCCAGTGCCTTAGGAGCCGCCACTCCAGCCACCGACGTAATACGAACGTAATACAGATGACCCGCGCGCGGACTGCCCATGCTGAGGAACGCTCTTGCCCCACTCCCGCCCTCGCCCGCCCAATGCCAGCCCCAAAACGCGGACCGAGGAAGGCCGCGAGAGCAAGGAGCGAGCCCCAGCCCGAGTTCCCCATCGTCTATGTGAAGTACCACGACCACTGCTGGCTCGAAGCCAAGGAACTCAAGAAGATACGAGTCGCAAAACCATTCGTCGTGGAAGAGACGGGCTTCCTCCTCACGGAGTCCCCCAAGTTCATCACGCTCGCCAAGGAGCGCTCCACGGACGGCGAGAAAGGCAAGGTCCAGTACGACGACGTGACCATCATCATGCGGAGTGATATCCTCGCCTTTCGCGTCTTCACCTGAGATCGAGTGGCTCCTCGATCCAAGCGAGCCCTCGCGCATGGTCACGCTGCTCGCGCTGCGCGCGTACAAGCGGGCTGGGCGCAGCGCCAACCTTTAGACGCGCTCTCCCGATGCGTCCGCCGATGAAGGACGTCGGCGCCCCAAGCCCTGATTGGCCGCGAGCCTCGCCCACTGGCACGCGCATGTCGTGCAAGGGCTGGCGCCAGGAAGCCGCGCTGCGCTTGCTGAACAACAACCTCGACCCGGCGGTGGCCGAGCGCCCCGAGGACCTCGTCGTGTACGGCGGGATCGGCCGTGCTGCGCGCTCGTGGCACGATTATGACATCATCGTGAAAACGCTGCGCCGCTTGGGCGACGACGAGACGATGCTCGTGCAAAGCGGCAAGGCCGTCGCCGTCTTCAAGACGCACGAGCGCGCGCCACGCGTCCTCATCGCGAACTCGAACCTAGTGCCCAAGTGGGCGAATTGGGAGGAGTTCCGCAAGCTCGAGGCCGAGGGCCTCATCATGTACGGCCAGATGACTGCGGGCTCGTGGGCCTACATCGGCACGCAAGGCATCATCCAGGGCACGTACGAGACGTTCGCAGAAGCCGCGCGCCAGCACTTCGGCGGTTCGCTATCGGGCACGCTCACGGTCACTGCCGGCCTGGGTGGCATGGGAGGCGCGCAGCCCCTCGCAGTCACGATGAACGGAGGCGCGTGCCTGGCGATCGAAGTCGATCCGACGCGCATCGAGAAGCGGCTCGAGACGCGATACGTGATGGAGACGACGAGCGACCTCGGTGACGCGTGGCACCGCCTCCAGCAAGCGAAGATCGAGAAGCGGCCGCTGAGCATCGCGCTCCTTGGGAACGCCGCCGAGGTCCTGCCCGAGCTCGTGCGGAGGAGCTGGACCCCCGACATCATCACGGACCAGACGAGCGCGCACGACGAGTACAATGGCTACGTTCCCGCCGGGATCACGCTGGAAGAATGCAAGGCGCTCCGCAAGGAATCCCCAGAGGACTGCGCCAAGCGGGCCATCTCGTCGATGGGCATCCACATGCGCGCCATCCTCGAGATGCAAAGGCGCGGCGCGCGGGCGTTCGACTACGGGAACAACCTCCGCGGCCAAGCCCTCAAGGCGGGCGTCACGAACGCCTTCGACGTCCACGGCTTCGTTCCCCTCTACATCAGGCCCCAGTTCTGCGAGGGACGCGGCCCCTTCCGCTGGCTGGCGCTCTCGGGCGACAAAGCTGACATCTACGCGACGGACAAGGCGCTACTCGGGCTCTTCCCCAAGGACGAGGGCCTCAAGCGCTGGCTCACGCTCGCGGAGGAGCAAGTCGCGTTCCAAGGCCTCCCCGCAAGGGTCTGCTGGCTGGGGTACGGCGAGCGGGACAAGGCCGCCCTCAAGTTCAACGAGATGGTCCGCACCGGCGAGTTGACCGGCCCCATCGTCATCACGCGAGACCACCTCGACGCAGGCAGTGTTGCCTCACCCTACCGCGAGACGGAAGCCATGCAGGACGGAAGCGACGCCATCGCGGACTGGCCCATCCTCAACGCGATGCTGAACGTGGCCGCCGGCGCTGATATCGTGTCGTTCCACCACGGCGGCGGCGTCGGCATGGGCCTTTCCCTGCACGCGAACATGCACGTCGTGCTGGACGGGTCGGAACTCGCGGAAGAGAAGGCGCGCGCCGCGTTCCTGACGGACCCAGGCATGGGCGTCGTGCGGCACGCGGACGCTGGGTACGAGATCGCAAAGCGCGTGGCAAGGGAGCGAGGCATCGACATGCCGTCGCTGGAATGAGCAGCAACCTTCATGCGTAGATACACCTCATGTAGATACATGGATGCAGAGGTGAAGCGTTGGGGGAACAGCTTCGCGGTGCGGCTCTCGAAGAAGGAGCTCGAGCGACTCGGGATCCACGAGGGCGATCGCGTCGATGTCTCATTGAAGAAGGCCCCGAAGCGCAAGAAGGGCAAGATCTCCCTCGAAGGCCTGCCCGTGTTCCATGACACGGCGACCGACGGTAGCGAGAACCACGACGAGTATCTCTACGGCTGGCGCCGGGGTGACCCATGAGGATCGCGGACACCTCCGTCCTCTATGGCGCATTCGTCATCGAGGATGCCCATCACGTCAAGGCCCGCGCTGCGCTGGGGGACGAGGAGCCATTGGTCATCCCCAGCGAGATCTTTGCCGAGACCATTGCGCTCCTTCAGCGAAGGCTGGGCTTCGAACACGCGCGGGAAGCAGGCAGTGGGCTTCGCGATCTCCCACACGTCCGCATCGAAGGATCGTCGAATGCGATCGTCCGCTCCGCCTGGCAGGAATTCGAGGAAGCCTCCGGCGCACTCAGCCTCCCCGACGCATTCGTCGTCGCGTGGTGCAGGACCGAGGGGGCTCGCCCCCTGAGCTTCGACAAGAGGTTGTTCAAGCGCGCGGGCGGTTCTCGATGACGCTCTTTGCCCCCTCGC
>JBAZZN010000272.1:0-4385 GCA_041658815.1 Thermoplasmatota archaeon | reverse complement strand
GAAGACGGCGTACGTCGTCGTCTCTTTGTGCACGTCCATGCTCACGACAATCGTCACTTGGGCTCACCCGAACGACCCAACGCGCGGGCCGTCGAAAGCCCCTACATCCCCTCTTGGGTTCTTTGATTCTTGGCGTGGTTCACACGCGCGCACCTGTGCCTCGATTCCACGGGAAGAGTTGTGCTCCGGGGCCCGAACATGGACAACCTTCATCGGGCGCCCCCGGCCTCGCTCCTGCGTGGACGAGGACCTCCTGCGATTCCTTCGCGAGGACGTTGGGCGTGGTGATATCACCACGCAGGCCATCTCACCTGGCGAGCGGCTCGTGGGCACCATCGTCGCGCGCCAAGCGTGCGTGGTCTGCGGGCTTGCCGAGGCTAGTGCCGTGCTCGCGCACTTGGGCGCGAAGGTCGAGCACCTCGCCAAGGACGGGGAACGCGTCGCCGCTGGCACGGTCGTGCTGCGCGTCGTGGGGCCAGCCAGCGCGGTCCTCACGGGCGAGCGTCTCGCGCTCAACCTCCTCATGCGGATGAGCGGCATAGCCACCGCGACGCGCGCGTTGCAGGACAAGGTCAGCGAACACAACCCGGCGTGCCGCGTGGCCGCCACGCGCAAGACCACGCCGGGGTTCCGCAAGTTCGAGAAGCGCGCGGTAGAAGTAGGCGGCGGGGACCCGCATCGCTTCGGTTTGGACGACGCTTTTCTGGTGAAGGACAACCACCTCCTGACGGAGCCTGATATCAACGTGGCCGTGAGCCGCTGCCGTGCGCTGGACCCCACGAAGTTCTTGCAAGTCGAGGCCGATCGTCCCGAGCAGGCCTTCGAGGCGGCGCGCGCGGGCGCCGACGCGGTGCTCCTCGACAACTTCGCGCCTCGTCTCGCGCGCGAGACGTACCGCAAGCTGAAGGCCGAGTTCCCGCGCCTCTTGGTGGAGGTCTCGGGCGGCATCACGCCCGCCAACATCGAGGAGTATGCGGACGCGGCGGACCGCATCAGCCTCGGGTGGCTCACGCACAGCGCGCCGGCGGTGGACTTTGGCTTGGATGCCGAACCAAGCGAGCTTTGAGGCTTCGACGTCCGCAACAAAGCCCATTTATAACCTCACGCCGGACTTCGGTCGCAGCAAAGGGTCTTCCCCATGCCCCGCTCGCTTCCCGCTTTCCTCCTCATCGCGGCCTTGCTCGCCGGCTCGATGCTTCCCCTCGTCCTCGCGGAGGAGGGCAAGCAGAAGACGACCACGACGCCCGCCGCGAGAGGCGAGAACGGCGACACGCGCGCCGACCCCGCGGACCAGCGCGGCGCAAGCGAGAAGCAACGTTCAGAAGACCGTCCCGCAGCGACGGGCAAGTTCACGCTCTCCAGCACGAGCCAACGTGTCTCGGGATCCTTCGTCAGCTTCAACTACAGCGAGTCGGGCCTCCAGGACTTCGCACTGGGTGCTTACCCGCTCTTCGATGCCTCCGTTTCTGGTCAGTCCCAAGAGGACGATGATGCTCGCTTCGGCGTGGAAGCGCACGGCGCCGAAGTCCGCGTTCGCACTCCGGTCTTCGACCTGATAGTGCACGACAATCCCGGGGCCGTCACGAAGCTCATGACCCACGGCGTCATCACGCTCGCCCTCGCGCCAGGCGTCTTGGCCCAAGAGGGGAAGGATGACCTCGTGGAGTTCACGGTCGGTAACGTGAGCGGCACCATCCGCGGCCAGGACCTCGCGCTCGTGGGGAGCACGCTCACCTCCACGGACCGCGTCCTCGTCTTTTTGGATGAGCCTCGTGGTGATTTCGACGTCCATCGCTCCGACATCAATGAAGGCGTCGCGGCGGGCCACGTCGGCGTCGAGGCCAGCTTCAACAAGCCCGGGGGGACAGTCGAAGAGGACGTCGTGTCGTACGGGAACGTGACGATGCAGACCATCAAGGCCGAGAAGGGCAACCTCACCCTCCAAGTCGAGGGGCACGGCTTCGACGGGCGCGTGCTCGTCCTGAATGTGGACGGGCGCGTGGTGGGCGCCTCGAAGGCCGATGACCTGCAGGTACTCTTCGACAACGCGAGCATCGCTCGCGCGGACAACATCACGGACGTGCTCGACGCGGACAACGATGGCCTGAAGGCCGAGTACTACGTCGTCTTCGACCCCACGAAGGAGGTCTTCCAACTCATCGTGAGCGTGCCACACTACTCGGTGCACACGCTCAGCGTGACGACCGCCATCGTGCTCCCGCCACCAAGTGTCATCCTGGGCGTCGTGGCTGGCGCGATCATCCTCGTGCCCAGCGCGTTCCTCCTCTTCCGCCGCAAGGCGTGATGTCAAGCGAACGCGCGAGAGAGGACCTGGTACACCAGGAGCATGCCTCCACCCGGAGGGCTCTCTCCCGGCATCGCTTCGTCCCTTGGCTCCAGGGACAGCCACACGTCCGCGAAGCGGTCGATGACGTCATCGAAGAAGCTCTCGCGGTGCGCGATGAGGACGCGCGCCACAAGATCGGGGTCGTTCACGCGGTACAGGTTCTCGCGCCCCGCCTTCTCCTGCGTCACGATGCTCCTCGTCACGAGCTTCTTCAAGTGGAATGATAACGTGCTTGGGGAGAGGTCGAACTTGGTCAAGAGCTGCCCGTGCGTGGAACCGGGCGTGAGGAGGAGGTGGGCTGCGATCTGGCGCGGGACCTTCTGGCGCAGCACGGCGAGGACGTCCTTCTCTTGGCGCGACAAGCCGCCCGTCACGAAGTACCGCGTGAAGCGCGGGTCCTCGCGAGTCGTGAGCAGGTCAGCCTTGACCAAGTAATGGAGGTGGTACTCCAGCGTGCCCATGGGGATGGCGACCTCGCGCCCGATCTCGCGCATGTGCGCGCCCGGGAACTTCTCCAAGTACTGGTAGATGCGGCGCCGCGTCTCCAGTTCGAGCGGGTCATCCATGACGCGCCCTCACCTCTTGGCCACCGAGGCATAGAGGAAGCCAAGCACGAGGAAATCGAGGAGCGCGGCGGTGACGTCCGCCTCCCGCTGGATGGTGCTGCGCCACGCCCAAAGCCCACCCTTCAATGCGAGGAAGAGAAAAGCGCCCCCCGTGAGGAGCAGCTTCGTGCTCCGCAAGCGCGCGTAGGACACGATGCTGACGAGCAGCAGCATGAGCGAGATGCCAAGCGTCGCGATGGCCAGGAGGGCGGTCGCGTTGAGCTGTAAGGCATCGACCACGAGATTCGCGAGCGGCTACTCTCGGATATAAGAAACGCGACTCGCCCCACGGTCTGGTGGTGGGTCGTTCGCGCGGGTCATCAGGCGCCAGTTTCCGTCGCGCCAGCCGGCATGACCTCTGCGCGGATCTTCACGGTGCTTGGCCTGTTGGGTTGCTCGGGGTCCGTTGCCTTGATCTCGACTTCGGCCGCGTCGCCACTGCGCGCGTCAGCGGGGGAGCGCACCATCAGCCAGAGGCCACGCGTTTCCTTGGGCGCGAGCTGGATCTCGGGGAGGGGCAGGAACGCGCTCCACCCCTCGGGCACGGCACCGACTTCCAGCGCGAGCTTCGTTGGGGTGTCCTTGGGGTTGCGGATCTCGATGGGGAAGCTCGCTCCTCTGCCAGCACGGACGGGCTTGAGCGGCTCGGGGCACGTGAGCGCGCTGGCGCCCCTTGGGGAGCCGCGCTTGCGGAGCGCGAGTGGAATGGCGATGGCTACTGCGACGAGGACGACGCCCGCGATGAGGTACTCGATGGGAAAGGCGAGGTTGTCCAACCCAGGGATGCGCAGGCCGCTGGGCGCTTGGAGGCCAACGCTGGCGGTCGATGGCGTGAGCACGAAGGTGCAAGGCGCACCCGAGGGGCACGAGGCGGGAAGCTGCGACGTGCCGCACGTGGCCGTCTCGGCAAAGTTGACGCTTGCGCTGTCCTTGGCCGTCTTGTCCGGCGTGACGCTGAAGACGAAGACCGAGTCGGCTCCGTTGTTGACGTCCTTGGCGATGGAACTGGGGCCAGTGATGGCCCAGCCGGCCGTCGCGACGTTTGCGCTCACGTTCACGTTCGCTGGGACAGCGCCGTTGTTCCTCACATTGACCTTGATGTCGGCCTTGCCACCCGCGGGGACAGCGTCTGGGACCAAGACCGTGACCGCGAAGTTGCCGGCCGAACAGACTGGGTTGTCGGGCACTTGCGCAAGCGCCGGGGGCAAGACGAGGAGCAGCACCAAGGCGACGATCGCGGCCCGCATGCCGTTCGCCACGCGAAGCGGCGCGGATGAAGGTTGCGGAAAAGGGGGGCCT
Source organism: Thermoplasmatota archaeon (assembly GCA_041658815.1). Lineage (GTDB taxonomy): Archaea > Thermoplasmatota > SW-10-69-26 > JACQPN01 > JAJPHT01 > JAJPHT01. Next base: position 134 of record JBAZZN010000272.1, on the reverse strand, counting down.
CACGTGGCCGACACGACGTTGGCCCGGACGCGAGTGGCCACGTTCTCGCGCGCCGACTCACCCTTGAGCATGAGCTGCACTTCGGCCTCATCGCCCGCCACAGCAGTCATGGGTGCGCGGAGGATGGCCCAGAA
>JBAZZN010000271.1:0-4414 GCA_041658815.1 Thermoplasmatota archaeon | reverse complement strand
CCTTTAGCGTCTCGCGTGCCCGGGTTTTCCCAGCGCAGCGCCCACGACGAGCGCGAGGACGAGCGCAGAGACACCCAGCACGATGCCCAGTGCGTGGTCCCGCGCCCCCCCGTAGAGCGCCAGCGCGAGGGGCAAGATGACGAAGAGAGCGGCGAGGCCGCCGAGGACGGCGAGGAGGCGGCGGCTGTTCTTCCAGCCCTCCGCGGGCAAGTCGATGGATCGGCGGGATCGGAGCTTCTCGATCATAGGCCCAAGGCGCGTACTTCGGGGGGGCCTCTTGAAGGCTTCGTAGGACGAGCTCGGTTCTCGTTTTCCCAAGGCTGCTGGTTCAGAGTCTTTCCTTCGCGACCTCGCTGAAGAACCGTGCGACTGCCTGCGTGCCGCGGTGATAGTTCGCGACTCGGAAGAACTCGTTTGGCGCGTGAGCGTTCTCGTCGTGCCCACCAAAGCCCATGAGCACGGTATCGACTCCGAGGACTTTCTGGAACGTGGCGACCACGGGGATGCTCCCGCCTTCGGCGAGGTAGTACGGTTTCTTGCCGTACGCCTGTTGGAGCGCGCGCGCGGCGGCTTGCACGGCGGGGTGATCGAGCGGGACCTTCGCGCCGTAACCTTGCGAGAGCTGCGTCACCTTGACATCGACGCCCGGCAAGAACTGGGTCTTGAGGAACTTCACGAAGTTCTTCTGGATCTTCGATGCGTCCTGGCCGGCCACGAGGCGCATGCTGACCTTCGCGTGCGCGTGCGATGGGATGACGGTCTTCGCGCCGTCCCCCTGATAGCCGCCGTAGATGCCGTTGATCTCGAACGTGGGACGAAGCGTGGTGCGTTCCGAGCCCGTGTACCCCTTCTCGCCCCAGAGGGCGGTGATGCCCATCGCCTTCTTGAGGGCCGCCTCCGACATGCCGCTCTTCTTGAGCGCCGCGCGCTCGGCTGGGGTGACCTTCACGTTGTCGTAGAAGCCGGGGATCTTGACCTTGCCCGTCTTTGCGTCCTTCACTTTCGCGAGCGCTTGGACGAGCGCCTCGTTGGGGTTCGCCAAGGCACCGCCCCAAGTGCCAGAGTGCAGGTCCGAGTTGGGGCCCGTCACGTCCACCTGGAAATAGATGAGGCCGCGCAGTGAGTACGTGATCGCTGGATCGTTCTCGCCCTTCTGCGCCGTGTCGCTGATGAGCACGACGTCGCACGCCAGGCGCTGCTTGTGCGCTTCGATGGCCTCGTCGAGGTTCTTGCTTCCCACTTCCTCCTCGCCCTCATAGAAGAACTTGACATTGATCGGCAGCTTGCCCGTGGTCTTCAGGTGCGCTTCGATGGCCTTGATCTGCGCGTGCACTTGCCCCTTGTCGTCCGTCGAGCCGCGCGCGTAGATGCGCCCATCGCGGAGGGTCGGCTCGAAGGCCGGCGTCGTCCAAAGGTCGAGAGGCTCTGGCGGCTGCACGTCGTAGTGGCCGTAGAGGAGGACGGTCGGCGCGTTGGGGCCCGCGTGCAACCAGTCACCGTAAACGATGGCGTTCCCGGGCGTCTTGACGAGTTCGACGTTCTCGACGCCAGCGCTGCGCATCATCGAGGCGAGCATGGATGCGGCGCGCTCGATGTCCTTCCCGTGCTTGGCGGGCTGGGCGCTCACGCTGGGGATGCGGAGGAACTCGAAGAGCTCGGTGAGGTTCTCCTGCTCGTGCGCCTTCACATAGGAAATGACGGCATCATCGGCCATGGCGATCGAGCGCTGAAGCCGTGCCGGGCGCTTAAGTTGATTGCCGACTGCGGCCGCCACGCCCGCCATGGACGCCACTTGTCGTGGCTCCACGAGGTCAGATCAACTGGCGCTCATCGCGGCCATGGCGAGCGTGGCGTGTTCAGGTCGGCTCGCGCGGCTCGTTCTATGTCAAGTCCGCAGCCTCCAGCACTCTTATGGCGCGAAGCACCGCTGCTGCCTCGTGGGCGTCAAACTCCAAGGCATCCCGTCGCGGCCGATAGAGCGCGAGGACTTGGACGGCAAGACCGTCGCCATCGACGCGCCCAACCTGATGTACGCATTCTACGCGGTCCAGCTCCTCCACCAGGAGCCCACGCCCAAGCGGCGAGCCACCGCGCTTCGAGCCGCCACAAAGGGCGTCGCGACGCGCATCGCTGACCTCACGCGGCACGGCGCGAAGAGCGTCGTCGTGTTCGATGGACCGCCACACAAGCTCAAGCTCGCGCACCTCAAGGAACGTGAAGCCACGCGAAGCGTGCCGGCCATCGCGAGCGACGAGTACCAATGGGCCAAGGACGCCGTCCGCGCGACTGGCTCGCCCGTCGTGGAAGCGCCGCATGACGCGGAAGCGCAAGCGTGCGCCATGGCGCGTCGCGGGCTCGTGGACATCGTCGCGACGACCGACTGGGACGCGCTCGCGATGGGCGCATCGACGCTGCTGCGCAACTTGAGCGCGAGCCCGCAGAGCACTGAAGCGCGACGCTGGACGCTCGTGGATTCCACGACCGCGCTCGCTCACTTGAAAGCTGATGAGGCGACGCTACGCGCCGCTGTCGTGCTCATGGGCTGCGATTACTTCCCGGGCTTCGATGGCATCGGGCCCGCGAAGGCACTCAAGTTGCTTGCGCAGCATGGTACGTTGGAACGATCGCTCGACGCGCTCGCGTGCGACGCAACGCGCCGCGAGGCCGCGCTGGGCGCACACCGACTCCTCTGCGAACCACCCCACGTGGTGTCGCCACTGCGGTGGGGCAGCTACGACGCGGAAGCGCTCCTGCGCGCGATGCATGGTGAGCCAGCGCGGAAGAAGGTCACTCAGACGAGGCTGTAGTCCAACTCAGGGGCAAACCTTCATCGTGAGCGCTCAGGCTCGCAGTCTTGATGGACCTCGCGGCGCAGCAGGATGCGCGCTGGCAACAGCTCGTTGCAGGCGACCTCGGCAAGCCTGGTGCGGTCCCGTTCGAGCGACATTGGACCCTCTGGCAGGAGACGTTCACTGACCGCCCCGCAAGCGCGCCTCCCCCCGCCGCGTGCACACCAACAAGTGAAACTGTCGAGCGCGCCAACGTGACCACCCTACAGCGCCTCATGGGCCTAGCTGACTACGCCGCGCTCCATCGGTGGAGCACGCTCAACCGCGACGCGTTCTGGAGCTGCGTGCTATCCGACATGCGGGTTCCCCTCCGAGCGCCGCCGCGCGCCGTCCGCGAGGGAGGCGCGGAGGACCCGCGATGGCTCCCCGGCGCGCGGCTGAACATCGTGGACGCATGCTTCGAAGCCGCGGCCGAAAAGTCTGCCATCCTACTCATGCGCGAGGGGCACGCCGACGTGCGCCACGTCACGTATGGCGAGCTGCACGCGCTCACCGCACGCGTCGCGACCGGCTTCAAGGAGCTTGGGCTCCGCCCGGGAGACGCCGTCGCGTTGTACTTGCCTATGACGCTCGAATGCATCGCGGCGTACCTCGGCATCATCCACGCGGGCGGCGTCGTCGTGAGCATCGCGGACAGCTTCGCGCCGCCCGAGGTCGCGATGCGCAACCGGCTCGGGAACGCGAAGGCCATCGTGACCACCGCAGCGTTCGCGCGCGGTGGCAAGGCCATCGACCTCTACGCGAAGGTGCGCGAGGCGAACTCGCCACGCGCCATCGTCATCGGCGGCGCCGCGGAGCGCCCCGGCGACGTGACGTGGGACGAGTTCCTCGGCAAGGATGAAGGCGAAGGTCAACTCTTGGGCGTGGACGCGAGCGTGGCATGCGAGCCCGAAGCCGCCACGAACATCCTCTTCAGCAGCGGGACGACTGGCGAACCAAAGGTCATCCCCTGGACGCATCTGACGCCGATCAAGGCCGCCATGGATGGGCGATATCATCAGGACATCCATGCCAATGATGTGGTCGCGTGGCCAACTAGCGTCGGCTGGATGATGGGCCCGTGGCTCATCTACGCGAGCCTGATGAACGGCGCTACGATGGCGCTCTTCGAAGGCGCTCCCAACTCGTCCGACTTCCCGCGGTTCGTCGAACAAGCAGGCGTCACCGTCCTCGGCGTGGTCCCCGCGCTCGTGCGAGCGTGGCGCGCGGGCGACACGGCCAAATCAAGTTTCGCGAACGTCCGCGTCTTCTCGTCCACGGGAGAAGCGTCGAACGTGGAGGATTACTTGTGGCTCATGTCAACCGCGGGCTACCGAGCACCGGTCATCGAGTACTGCGGCGGCACGGAGATCGGCGGCGGGCACATCACGGGCACCGTCGTACAGCCGCAGAGCCCAGCCACCTTCAGCACTCCAGCACTGGGCCTCGACTTCGTGATCCTGGACGAGGCGGGCCGCGACGTGAAAGAGGGCGAGATGGGCGAGATCTTCATCGTGCCGCCCAGCATGGGCCTCTCGCAGCGCCTGCTCAAAGGGGACCATCACAAGGAGTACTACGCGGGCACG
>JBAZZN010000270.1:0-4426 GCA_041658815.1 Thermoplasmatota archaeon | reverse complement strand
CGCTCTTCGTGGCGTGGTTGTTCGCGCCATCCGTATCGTACGTGCCGTTGGGCGCTTCGACCCATGACTCGGCCCAGTACGCTCCGGGGCGCGTGGTCCACGCGAGGCTCACTGTCTTCGACTCGCCCGAAGCGAGGTCGAGTCGCGCAGTGGTCTCTTGCGCCGAGAAGAACTGGCCCTGGTAGTCTTGGCCCATGCGGAGCGCGAAGTTCGCGCTCGTGACACCGCTGGGGCCGTTGTTCTTGATGAGCGCTTCCACTGTGCGGTTCTCGCCCGCCTCGGGGATCGTGATGCTCTCGATCACGAGGTCCGCCGTGCTGGTCGCGTTCGCGTCGCCAGCCAGGTCGTCGGGTGCTTTGGGCGCGCTCGCTGCGTCAGGCATGCGGTAGCCGACGATGACGGGCGTCGCGTTCTGGTTGTTGAACTCGTCGATCTCCGCGATCGTGTCCGCAGTGTCCGCGGTCGCAAGAACGAAGAACTGCTGCGTGCTCGCCGTGGCGTTCCAGTCGAACGATATCGTCTTGGATGCGCCAGGAGCGAGGTGGTCTATGAGGGTCTCGTTGCTCCCGCTGGAGAACAACTGCCCGCCTGCGACGGTGCCGATGGCGAGCGAGGCGTTGAAGTTGTTGATGGCAACAGGGCCGGCGTTCTTCACGACGGCCGTGAAGTGCACCGCATCACCCTCCGTCATCGTGGACGTGTTCCAGCGCAGGTCCTCGATGGCGACGTCGGCGCGGTGCGTCGTGACCCACGCGCCCGTGAGGACGAGCGGCAGCAGGGCGGCCGCGACGACGAGCCAGAAGCCCTTGGCCGAGAACCAGCCCTTGAGGCTGCGGGTGAACAGGGGAACGATCGGCGGCGTCATTGGTCGCTCACCAGGTACCGGAAGATGGCTTCGACGTTCTCGTCCAGCGAAGCGATGGAGGTGAAGGGCACGTCGGGCGCGCCCGAGAGCATCTCCTGTGCCTCCTGGAAGAACACTTGGGGCTGTCTGGTCTTCACGATGACCGCACCATCCGTCGCTTCAAGTGATAGCACGCTTGGGAGCCCCCAGAGGAGCGCGCCCATCTCACGCGGCTGCGAGGTGCCCACACGGACCGTGCGCGGGTGACGCTCGAGCAGGTCGCGGATCTCGGCCACCTCACCGTGCGCGAGCAGGCGACCGTGCGCCATGAGCGCGATGCGCTGCGTCAGTGCCTCGACGTCAGGGAGAACGTGCGTGCTGAGCACGACACCGGCGCCGCTTGCCGCCATCTCGCGGATGATGTCGATGAGGTGCTTGCGAGTGATGGGGTCCGTGCCAGTGAGCGGCTCGTCGAGCAGAACGAGCTCCGGCTTCGTCACGAGCGCGAAACCGAACTTGAGGCGCTGCTGCATGCCGCGGCTGTACGCGCGCACCTTCTTGTCGCGCGCGTCCCACAAGCCCACGCGGCGCATGGCCTGCTCCGCCTCGCGCTCTGCGTCCATCGTGGCGAGGCCTGAGAGCCTCGACATGAGGATGGTCGCGCGCAGGCCCGACTCGTCCTGGAGCGGGGCGTCGCCGTCTGGCACGTAGCCGATGCGCTTCAGGAGGTGCGTGTTGTCCCACGGGTCCTCGCCCAGGACGCGGATCTCGCCCGCGCTTGGCCGCGCGAGGCCCGTCGCCAAGCGGAAGAGCGTCGATTTGCCAGAACCATTGGGGCCAAGCAGGCCCGTGATGCCGGGGCCGATGTCGAGGCTCACGTCATTGACGGCGATGACGTTGCCGTACCACTTGGACAGGCCCTTCGTCTCAAGGATGGTCAATCACTCGACCCCCTTGAGGCGTGGGTGACGCAGGGCCACGAGGCCCCAACCAAGCGCGGCGATGGCACCCAGCGCAATGAGGCCCCACCACCAGGGGAACGCGTAGGGCGCCTTCGAGCCGGGGAAGAGCCAGACGACTTGCTGCTGGAGGTCGCCCAACGGCGATATCACGTCCACTTTGGTGTCCCGCGTGATGCCTTCCAGCAACTTCGTGAGGATGATATCGAGAATGGCGATGCCGCCAAAGAGGATGAGCGTGGCCGCGCGCGCCGAGCGAACGACGCACGAGAGGCCAAGGCCGATGCCGGAGACGACGAAGGCCCAGATCGCCGCGTAGCCAAGCGAGCCAAGCGGCGCCCAGGCCCAGAGCGCTGGGTGCTTGTCCACGACAAGGTACGAGCCGCCGATGTAGAAGAGCGCCGGGATCCACGTCAGCACGAGCGTGAGGCCAAAGACCGCGAGCGTCTTTCCAAGCAAGTAATCGCGGCGGTTCAGCGCACGCGAGAGGTACAGTTCGAGCGCGCCATGCTGCGCGTCCTCAAGCAAGGCGGGGCCGACCATGACGGCGGCGATGCCAAGCGCGGTCCAGCGCACCAGCGCGAGGTACGTGAGGAACGCGTCCATGCTGGTGGCCGCAGGGTTCGAGCGGGCCGCGTAGAGTGTGCCGACGCTGATGATGGCGTAGCCGATCGCCACGTAGATGGCGGTGCGGCCCCACTGGTCATCGGTCGCTCGGCGGATCTCGTGACGCGCGATGGTGAGGAAGCGTGGCGATTTGCTGATCTCGCCTTGCCAGCGCGGGTAACCGGTGAGTGCATCAGGCATTCTGGGTGGCCCCCACTGCTTGCTCGAAGGCTTCTTCCAAAGTGAGCGTCGCGGGTGCGAGGTGACGCACGACGAGTCCGGCCTCGCGCACGAGCCGCAGGACCTCGCGCGGATCCTCAAGCTCCACGCGCACATCTGGTGCGTGCGTCTCCCACCTCACCCCCTTGTTGGTCAAGAACTCGGTCAATGCGGAAGGGACGCCGTTCACGCGGACGTAGTACGCTTTCGTGGACGCGCGCTTCAGCTCGTCGAGCGTGCCGTGCGCCGCGACCTTGCCGCAGTTGAGCACGATGGCATGCGTGGCGAGGCGCTCCACGTCCGGCAGGAGGTGCGTGGACAAGATCATGTGCATGCCGTGCTCGCGCGCGAGGCTCTCCAGCAGGCCAAGGAGGTGAAGGCGCGCTTCGGGGTCAACGCCCTCGGTGGGCTCGTCGAGCACGAGCAGTTCGGGGTCGTGCACGAGCGCCTGCGCGAGCTTGAGGCGCTGGCGCATGCCTGTGGAGTAGCCCTCGGCCAAGCGATAGCGCATCTCGCCCAAGTCCACGTAGTCGAGGACCTCGTGGGCGCGCTTCACGGCGTCCACGCGCGTCATGCCAACGAGCTCGCCGGCGTAGGCTGTCGCTTCGATGCCGCTTAGGCGAGGGAAGAGCGCGTCCCCCTCGGGCACGTAACCGATGCGGCGGCGAAGCGACTTGCCCGCGGTGCTCACGTCCTCGCCCAGCACGCGCACGGTGCCCGAAGTAGGAGGCATGAGGCCCAGGAGGATGCGCAGGAGCGTCGTCTTGCCAGCGCCATTCGGACCCAAGAGACCGACGCCGCCCTCGGGCACGCTCAGGTCGAGCGGGCCCAGCGCAAGCTCGTCGCCGTAAGACTTCGTGACGCCCTCAAGCTCGATCATGTTGGCCAAGGCGGACGACCGAGCGCGGCAAGCGGGAGGGGACTGATGACGGTTTCGGATGGTTGGGGAGGGGGTCTGGGGGACTCGCCGCGAACTCGCTATCGTGACCGGCGACGACTCCGTGGGGTAAACCCCCCGGGCCCCCCTTTGCGCGAACGTCTTTATCGAGCGCCCAGCATCAGCCTGAGCAATGACCCAGGACGACCGCGTGCACGAGCTGCGCAAGCTCCGCGAGCAGGCCAAGCTCGGCGGTGGCCCGGCACGGATCGAGAAGCAGCACCAGGTCGGTAAGCTGACCGCGCGCGAGCGGTTGGACCTTCTTCTGGACCCAGGCAGCTTCGAAGAGACCGATGCCTTCGTCACGCACAACGTCACGCGTTTCGGCATGGACAAGAACAAGCCGCTGGGCGATGGTGTCGTGACCGGATCGGGACGCATCGATGGCCGGCTCGTGTACGTCTTCGCGCAGGATTTCACTGTCTTTGGCGGCTCGCTGGGCCTCGCCTACGCGAGCAAAATCTGCAAAATAATGGACCTCGCGCTCAAGAACGGCGCGCCGGTCATCGGCCTGAACGACTCTGGTGGCGCGCGCATCCAGGAGGGCGTGGACTCGCTAGGAGGCTACGCCGAGATCTTCTGGCGCAACACGATCAGCAGCGGCGTGATCCCGCAGATATCGGCCGTTCTCGGGCCTTGCGCGGGCGGCGCCGTGTACTCGCCCGCCATCACGGACTTCATCGTGATGACCGAGGGCACCTCACACATGTTCATCACGGGCCCTGACGTGATCAAGACCGTCACGGGAGAGGAGGTCGATTTCGAGACGCTGGGCGGCGCCGCCACGCACAACGAGAAGTCGGGCGTCGCGCATTTCGCCGCGCAAAACGAGGAGGACGCACTCTTCACCATCCGCAGCTC
>JBAZZN010000269.1:0-4440 GCA_041658815.1 Thermoplasmatota archaeon | reverse complement strand
CGCTGTTCGCGACCGCCGCCCGCGTTGGGGCCGCGACCGCGGCCAGCGGGCTTCTGTCGGCTCGTTTCTTGGGGCGTGAGTTCCATGAGGATGTTGCCGCCTTCCGCGAGCTTGGGCCGGACCGGGTGGTCCTGGTTCACAAGGGGCGAGGAGGGCGCGTACTCGATGGACATCTCTTCGGCCTTGGGAACGAGGTAGCCTGGGATGTTCATGCGGGTGCCGCCGATGGCGACGTGCCCGTGCACGATGAGCTGGCGCGATTGCTGTGGCGTCGCGGCGAGGCCGCGCAGGTACGCCATCGTCTGGAGCCGGCGCATGAGGACGGCTTCGACGTTGAGCGCGAGGATGTCGTCGAGTGTGGCTTCCTCGGAGATGAGGCCCATGCGCTTGAGGCGCGAGAGGAGGCCGTTCGTCTCGAGCGTGACTTGGGCGTCAGCGATGCGCTGCTTGCCTTGGAGGTCACGCGCTTGGCCGCGGATCTGGCGGAGCGCCGAGCGCGCCTTCCAGACCTCGGTCTTGTTCTTGAGACCGTACTTCTTGACGATCTCGCCTTCTTCCTTGATGCGGGACGCTTGCCACGGGTGGTTGGGCGTCTCGTATTTCTTGCGGGAGAATTTTGGGTCGCCCATTCAACTCACTCCTTCTTCTCTCCGGCGGGTTGCGCCTGCTTCTGCTTCATGACGCCAAGCGTTAGGCCCGTGCGTCCGTTGGACTTGGAGCGCTGGCCGCGGACCTTCTGGCCACCCTCGTGGCGCAGGCCGCGGTTCGTGCGGATCTTCTTGAGGCGATTGAGGTCATCGCGCAGGCGGATCTCGACGTCCGTGCCGATGATGTGCTGGTCCTCGCCCGTGTCGATGTCCTTTCGGCGATTGAGCATCCACGCGGGGAGTCCCTCGGCGATGCCGTCGATGGCCTCTCCGAGGCGCACGACGTCGGCGTCCGTCAGGTTGCCGATCTTCTGGTAGGGGTTCACGCCGGAGCGTGATGCGACGACGGCGGCCGTGCGGATGCCGAGGCCCTTCACGGTGGCGATAGCGGGAACGACCTGGAACTTTCCGTCGAGGTCAGTGTTCGCGACGCGGACGATGTACTTGAAGTCCGGATTCTCTTCCGTCTTCGCCGAGGCGGACGACTTCTTCTTCGTCTCCTTCTCCTCGTCGTCGCCCTTGCCCTTGTTCCAACTGCTCTTCTTCTTGACTGGCGCTTCGTCGTCTGCCATAGGGTCACCTTCCAAACCACGCCCGCGCACGTTCATCGTGCGCCTTGCGAGCGCGCAAAGATGCGCGCAGTCCGAGCGCTTGGGCCCGAACAGATCTGGCGCTCCAGCGGCCTGAGGCCGGGGAGGAAGTCGCTGATGCAGCGACCCCTATATGAAGCTGAGGGCCAAGGAGGGCGTCAGTGTGAGAGCAACACTTCGCTCGCCACGAAGATCAGGACCAAGGCCCCGATAGCCATAGTGACGTACACCGCGAGGGCTCGCTCGCGGCTCCGCATGACCGCCAGCGAGTCCATCTGGAAAAACTGACTCTGGTGGTTGAACCCCCCGATCCCATTTGCTCGTTCATCATTACAACCTCAAGACTTATGTGGCCTCCGCGGCAGTCCGCGGCGTATGCAAGGGAAGGCCCTGCTCGTCGTCCTCCTCTTCGTCTCCACTGGCCTCGCTGGCTGCCTCAAGAGCGCCGACGATGGCCCCAAGGTAGAGACCCAGAGCACGAACAAGACTCTCCAGGCCAACGAGACCATCGCGCCTGATGGTCGCGGAGCGATCTCGGCCTTCAACGAGACGAACAAGACCGAGAAGACCGGCATCGGTGCGTCGATGCACACGCACGATTACTGGAAGGGCAAGGAGCGCCTCGAAGTCGGCTACCTCGACGGGGGCCTTATCCCCTTCCCGCTGGCGCCCTGCAAGCGCCCCGATGGTGCGTGCACAGCCGGCAGCACTACTCCCAGCACGGACGGCTCTGGCGACACATACCCCGTCGGCACTGCCATCGCAGACTTCGTGCTCCCCGCGCCCCCCGTGGCCGGCATGGTCTATGAGGGCACGAAGACGGTCGAGTTCAAGCTGGTCAAGTTCACGGGCCCATCCACCGCTGATGGGGCGCCCGCCGCGCCCGCGAACCCTGCGGGTCAGGTCTTCATCGACTACTTAGCCTCCAACGACGAGCCCGGCAAGATGCGCCACGGCGGCGAGCTGAAGCTCAACGAGCCCCTCAAGATCGACATCAAGCCCACGGACGCGGACATGCCGCACCAAACGAAGTCCCTGTGGGTCTTCCGCGTGTACTCGAACCCCGAGATGGCTTGGTTCGAGTTCAACATCACCGTCACGGCCGTCAAGGGGTACGACGTGGTCAACTGGCCACCGCACCCTGACCTCTACGCCGAGAAGAAGGACCGCGTCGTGTTCGATGGCCCCGTGAAGCTCTCGTCCAAGGGCACCGTGGACGCGAACGTCTGGGGCTCCGACGCCGGTTGGGTCCACCCCCAGCGCGTCATCAGTTGGGGCACGGAAAGTCTCACCATCGAGATCCAGAACGTGGCGTTCAGCTCACAAGTGCCCGTGACGCCAAGCGGCTGGGTCTTCGAGTACAACAACGCCTCGAAGCCCCCCCTCCTTGGGCACGGCGCGCAGTACTCCGCACGCCTCAAGGACGCAGGCACCGACGGCAAGAGCTATCACTTCGCCATCGACATCTCGCATGACCGCGGCGACGCGATGGACACGCCCTACGCGCAGTACTCGCGCTGGGGCTTCCGCCTGATGCCGCAGTTCGACCAGGGCGCGGCCGCGTGCTACGACGAGCCCATGCCCGAGGGAACGTTCATGCAGCAGTTCCTCGTGGGCTGCCAATTCGTCCCGTGGGACGCCACGTACACGATGAAGATCGTTGCGACGGGCCGTTCCACGGCCGAAGGCGTCCCTGCCTCCACCCAATAGGAGCAGAGTGGTGCGAAAAGGTTCACGTCCAGCTTCGGGCATACGGGGACCATGCTTGGGAGAGGGGCTCCAGCCCTCGTGCTGCTACTGATGACCACAGCGATCGTTGGCTGCATCGGGAACAAGGACGCACCGACGCTTGACAAGTCGTCCACGACGAACACGACCGCGCTCAACTCGACAGTCGCACCAGACGGCCGCGGCATGATCGAGGCGTTCAACGAGACGAACAAGACTGAGACCACGGGCATCGGCGCCATGGCCCACACGCACGATTATTGGGGCGGCAAGGAACGCCTCGATAACGTGATGTGGGTCAACTCGGGGCTCATCCCATTCCCCATCGTGCCGTGCAAGCGCGCCGACAACGGTTGCAGCCTCGGCAGCAGCACGCCGGGGACGGACACGTACCCGCCCCTCACGACGATCGCGGACTACGACTTCGCCGCGCCTCCCCGCATGGGCATGGTTTACGAGGGCACGAAGACGGTCGAGATCAAGATGACGAAGTTCGCGGGCCCCTCGCTCGCGCCGGACCCGGTGCCAGCGCCGCCGGGGAACCCCACGGGCCAGGTCTTCTTCGATTACCTCGCGGCCAACGACGAGCCGGGCAAGTTCCGTCACGGCGGCGAACTGAAGCTCAACGAGCCCCTCAAGATCGATATCAAGCCCACGGACGCGGACATGCCGCACCAAACGAAGTCCCTGTGGCTGCTCCGCATCTACAGCAACACGAACATGGGGTGGTTCGAGTTCAACATCACGGTCAGCCTCGTGAAGGGGTACGACGTGGTCAACTGGCCACCACACCCTGACCTCTACGCGGACAGGAAGGACCGGATCGTGACGGAGGGGCCGATCAAGATCGCGAGCAAGGGCAGCATCGACGGCGTCCTCTTTGGCAGCGACGCTGGCTGGACGAACCCCCAGCGCGTCATCAGCTGGGGCACGGACAGCGTGGACGTCGAGTTCACGAACGTCGCTTTCAATGGTCAAGTCCCGGTCCCGCCAAAGGGATTCGTCATGGAGTACAGGAACGCCAGCACGCCCTTCCTCATGGCCAACGGCGTCGCGTACGGCGGCCGCATGAGCGACCCTGGCAGCGACGGCAAGTCGTACCACTTCACCATCGACATCACGAAGGACCGCGGCGACGCCATGGACACGCCCTACGCGCAGTACTCGCGCTGGGGCTTCCGTCTCGTGCCTTACTGGGAAGACACCGGAGTAGGCATGTGCGTGGATGAGCTGGTCTTCCCCGGCCTCCTGTTCGGGTGCCAGTGGTACCCATGGGAGATGGCGTACACGCTGAAGGTGACCGCGCACGGGCACTCCACCGCGAGCGGCGTGCCTGCCTCGACGGTTTGAGGCGGGTTAGATCCAAGTTGACGCGCAGCGTGCGCCGCATCCAGACGCCGGGTTGGCCGAGCTCGGTCAATGGCGGCAAGTTGGGGAGGGGTCTGGGGAACCCCCGCGTAGGGGTTCCCCAGCGT
>JBAZZN010000268.1:0-4443 GCA_041658815.1 Thermoplasmatota archaeon | reverse complement strand
GCGCGAAGTGGCGGGGCGCGGGGCAAAGCGTTCAATAGGGAGCCGTTGGTTCGCGGCGCAGACGACGAGACTCCGGGGGGCGAGCCCCCGGGCCCCCGAAAGGGGGGTGTGGGGGGTTTACCCCCCACCGCCGTGATGAGCGCGGCGAGACCCACAAGCACTCACAACGCGCCCGTAATGAAGCGGTATCATGGAAGCCTTCCAAGCTTCTCGCCCCAAAAGGGGGGCTTGGGGGGTTCACCCCCCAACGTCGGAACGCTTTCATCGCGGGTCAGCTTAACGAACACAACGCGCCCGTAATGAAGCGGTATCATGGAAGCCTTCCAAGCTTCTCGCCCGGGTTCGAATCCCGGCGGGCGCACTCAGATTCTCGCCTCGACAGAGGGGGGATAGAAATATCAACCCTGCCGATTTTGATAGCGCCCTCAGCCATGATGGGGCCTCCGGCGCTTGGCGTGGAACTGCCCACGCATACCCGCCTTGGCCTCGGCCTTGGCGACGTAGTGCTTCTCGACCGTGCTGACCGTATCGCCCAGCCAATCGGCCGCGTAGTACACGTTGAACCCGCTGTCGATCAAGCGGGTCGTCGCGCACCAGCGCCGCATCGTGTACGGCGTGAACTCCGGCCAGATCGCCTTCCCAGCTTTGGAAAGGACCCACCCGAGATCGTTCGGGTGCCACCGCTCGCCCTTCGCGTTCAAGAAGAAGGCTTGTGAGGTCTCCTTCGCGACGCGCGGTCGAACGTGGTTGGCGTAGTGCCAGAGGCTCTTGCCGTTGGGCGCGCTCACGACGAACGGTTCCACGTCGCTGAGAACACGCTTGCGGCCGCCCTTCTTGACTTCCGTCACGGTCACGGACCGTTCTTTGAAGTTCACGTCGCTGAGGTTCAGCGCCGCAAGCTCCGACGGCGGCCGGTTGCCGCCCCAGAAGCCCCAATGCATCATGTGCCGGATCGTCTCGTTGAGGTACGCGCTCCGGGGCTCGTCCACGCAGGCGCTCTCGTTCCAGAACTTCGGAATGAGCTCGTCGGGTGGTAGCGTCCAGTGCGTGGGGATCTCTTCGTACTTTTTCTGGAGGCTTGGCCACGACTGGCCGAGGAACTCGAGCAGGGATTTGAGCGCCTTGCGATAGTGGTTCAGCGCGATCCCGCTCGCTCCCTCTTCCTCCATGCGATACGCGACGTGGTCCAGCCACGATTGCTCGTTGGGCGGGCGAAGCTCGACCGGTGCTACTGGATGTTCTTCCAGGTAGCGGATGTAGCGAGAGCGGCAACTCACCGTGCTTGCGCGGCCGTCGATCTTCTGGGTCCGCAGCTTCTGCACGGCGACCATGTGCCGCTCGAATTGTTCGTATTCCCATGCGGTCAGCTTCGGGTTGGTTCGGACGATGCTTGTTCCGAGGTCGATGACGCCTGCTTGGTGGAGCCGCTGCAACAGGGCGAGCGTATCCGGCGTCACACTCAGGTTCACCTCGGCCGCCAGTTTGGCGGCCGATATCATGCTCTTGCCTTGGGTCGGATTCGGTTCTCCTTCTTTCACCTCCAACGCCTCGAAGGATGGGGCGTCGATGTTCAACAGGTCTGCAAGTTCGACGAGCGTTTCTTCGGGGGATTCCTGGGGGCTACCTCCGTGTCGGAGAAGCCGGCTGAGGCCAAAAGGAGTTCCCGAATGTTCGGAAAGGGACTCGTCAACCGACGCAGTCATCCTCGGCACCCACCGCGGTCGGGTTCAGGGTCCCGGGCGCTGGGCTCCGGTCATCCACCGCGCCGGGGCGCGGCGTGGCAGTGGCGGACTCGGCAACGAAGCTCAAGTCGGCCAGCCCTGCGGTCGGCCCGAGGGCGGATCGCAGGTTCGCTCGTATCTCGTCGAGCCGGCGGGCCACAGCGTCGCGAACGAACTCGTCGCGACTCACATGCGAGATGGCCTCGCGCTCGATCAGATCGTCCACCTCGCGGGCCTGAGCCCGCGGAAGATGGACGGTCACTTGCTTTCTCTTCGGATGGGACATCGCAAGTCTCCTGGGCAACCTCTGCCGCCCACGAGGGGGCGGCACCAATGATGCCAGGTACTTTCTCCTGAGTAGTCTTAAACCTTCCACAAGGAGATGGGCGGAACCGAACGAGATGCGCGCACTGGTGCGCGCCCCCACGCGCCACGCACAGGAAAATGCTCTTGAGCCGGCCCTGAGCTTGGACCGCCGTGGAAGTCACCTGTCACCTCAAGGGATGCACGTACACGACGGAGCGCGAGACGCTCGACGGCGCCGCGCGCTCGCTCCTCGCGCACGTTCGCCAGAAGCACCCGGGGGAATACAAGAGCGGTCGTGCAAGCGTCAGCATCAGTTAGAGTTAGACCGGAGAAGGCAGTACCTGTCCCATACCGGAGTGGCGACGCGGTGTGGGGTTTCCGGCTGCCTCGTTTGCAGTATCGCGCGGAGATTCAATGTTGGATGAAGACGGTTGGCTGCGGGTCAGCAACCCTTTTCCCGCTTTGGAAGTTGGGTAGAATGCAAACCATTGTGGTAGGCCGGCCGCCTTGTGGGGCCCAAGCGGGCGCCGTTGTCATCGCTTTTCTAGCGCTTTGCCGTGTGGTGTCTCGATCGTCGCGTCGCGTTTAGCGCCCTCGGCAGACAGGCCGATCTCGCGTCGGTGCTCGACGGTCGGGTGGTCATAGTAGGGGCCCGCCTCATTTCGCCCTGCGCGACTCGACGCACGCCCGCCCGCGACTGGCTAGACCGTCTTGGCGGAGCGATTCACGGTTCCTTCCACACGCCCAAGCAGGAAGCGGCCGTTCAGGATTCCTGCACAGTTTCCGAGGTACTATCCCTCATGCTGCGTATAGGTAGTCGGGCGGACAGATGTCGCCCGAGGTCTCACGATGATGGCGCGAATCCTCCTCTTGACAGGCGTGGCAGCACTACTTCTTCCCCTGGCAGCGCTCGCGCCCGCAAGCGCAATCGCGCCGAATAGTGGCGGCGCGTTTCCAGTCGCCGACGGAAAGACGCCCACGCTCACGCCGGAAGGCACTCTTATCGTGCCTCCGCCCGGGTCGCCCATGCTCCTCGTCGCGGCTGACCCCAGTGAGGTCACGATTGTGACCGACGCTCTCTCGTGGGGCCCCGCCGATATCACTGAGGCGACCGTCGGGCCCGGCATCGGTCCAGGTACGCCGATCGGTGAGCCGACCGGCGGCGTCGGCGTCTTAGCCTGTACGAACTATCGAGCGGGCTGGTACGAGACGAACGACGCGACCATCTGGGGAGGCCACATGGGCGTCATCCCCGCGAACATGCCTCCTACCGCGAGCAACTACTGCTCGGGCACGGGCATGGGCTACACGGACGCGGTCAGCTTCGGTGGCTCGAACTGGATCCAAGCAGGGATTGTCCTCTTCCCGAACACGGAGACGAGCGCGAAGTGGATGTGCCAATCGAACAACAACGGCGTCCTCGACACGAGGTACGGGACGGCCAACTCGTACGCGAACGGCGCGACGATCTATACCTGGTTTGCGCGCGACTCGGGCGGCGTTTGGCGCACGTACCGCTACGACACGGGGCCCTTCGCGATTGAGCTTGGATGCACGCTCACGCGGACGACTTCCGGCAATCTGCAGACGTTCGGCGAAATCCAAGGCGGCACGAGCACGGCAGCTGCCATGGGCCCGTGGAGCATGTTCGACTTGCGCTATCTGGATACGGACAACCAGTGGTATCGCCCTTCACAAGTCCAAGCGTTCTACCCCGGTTCGACGCCTTGCCCGCCGTACGGCGCGGGCACGGTCTCTGGGGGGACCGAATCGGTGGGAAGCGGGAAAGCGTGCACCACAGGCACGAGCCCGTACCCCAACTAGGACTCAGGCTCTGCGGCCGGGGAGCCGACGCTCTCCGGTCGCCACGTTCGCCGAAGCCGAACGAATGATACAGCCGCGAGGCCGACGAAAGCGAGCGTAACCATGATCGCAAGCATCGTCCACGAAGAGGATGACTGGGCCACGCCGATGGGTTCAACGGCCCACGAGTCAGGTGTGGGTGACGCCGACGGGGCAAGCGACCGGAGTGTCCAGAGAACGCCCGCCGCAAGGCCGGCCACGAGGCTCGCGGCAAGCAGGATGACGATCCGCGGGTGACTCGACTGGCAGATAGCAGTTCCCTTCTCGGTAGCCACGTAGTAGACCCATACTCGCTCGTCGGTCCGCCGCGTCACGAAACCCAGATCCAGAAGCGCGATTAGGTGCGTGTGCAACGTGCTCTTCGGGTAAGGAAACAGTTTGGAAAGGTCGGAGAGGGTAAGAGGGCGTTGCGCTATGAGGCGAAGCATCCTCAAACGGGGGCCCGTCGCGAGCGTGCGGACCGCATCCAGCGTGAGCGCGACGTCCGTCGCAGATTCGCCCATGCATACCTGTCCAACCAACGGAGCCTTAAGCGTTTCGGCGAAGCGGCGAA
>JBAZZN010000267.1:0-4444 GCA_041658815.1 Thermoplasmatota archaeon | reverse complement strand
ACGCTCGCACGCCGACCTTCCCCTCCTCGGTTCACGATGATGGTGGTTGGTCACCAAACAACAGCGCTGTGACGTACGGGTCGCGCCCGGCGTCATGGTATGGACCGCGCCGCCGGGCTCGGCTTATCGCCGAGAAAGAAAAGCCCTTAGGCCCATGACGGGGATGAGGCGTCGTGGAGTCGAACGCGCGGAACGACGTTGGGGGGGCAAGCCCCCCAAAACCCTCCCTTTCGGCAGCGTTCTTCGACTTCGATCACACCCTCCTCGACGGCGACGCGGGCGTCATCTTCGGCTGGACGCTGGCCGAATGGGGCTTGGCGAAGGGAGCCAACCTGAAGGGGCGCGAGCGCCGCAAGCACATCATCGGCACGACCGCCAACGTCGCGGCGACTGTGGCGAAGGGCGCGTACTACCGCAGCTTGAACGCGGTGGGCCTACTCAAGCGCAGCAAGTTGCTCGAGCTCACATACGCCTTCTTCAAGGGCCTGCCCGCCCAGGAGATGCGCCAGCGCATGGAGCAGGTGTGGAACGAGCGCCTCCGCGAGCGCTTGTACGCGGACGTCGTGCGCTTGCTCGATGAGCACCGCAAGGCGGGGCGCCGGATCGTCATCGTCACGACTGGACTCCGCGAGCTGGTGGAGCACTCCAAGAAGACGCTCGGGAGCGACATCGACATCATCGGCGTCGAGATGCACGTGGACGACGGCGGGTTGTGGTTGGGCCACGTGGAGGGCCCACTGTACGGCGTGCAGAAGGCCGAAGCCGTGCGCAAGTGGGCGGACGCGGCGGGCGTGGACCTCGCGCAGAGCTACGCGTACAGTGACCACATCTCGGACGCCGCGTTCCTCGCTCTCGTGGGTCACCCCGTCGCGGTGAACCCATCGTTCCGCTTGCGTGTGCTCGCACGCAAGAAGGGCTGGGACGTCATCAACGTCCTCCCTCCCGCCCGCCCGGCCCACCATGAGCCGGCCAAGTGACGCTCTGGATTGAAGTGGGTCCGCCACACTCCCGCCTCGTGGCGGAGCCAGCACGAACACTCGAATCAAGAGAGCCAGCCGCCGCGCTCGAGTTCTTCCGCGCCGAACTTGGCAAGCGCCTCGTGCAGGTCGCCGCGCGCTGCAGCATCGAGTACCACGGCCGCGCCCAAAGCACGCTACCCAGCGGCGCGCGACTCCTCCTCTTCAAGCCGGACGGGACTCTCCTCGTGCACACGAGCACGAAACTCAAGCCCGTGAATTGGCAGCCCCCCGGTTGCTCCTTCAGCGCTGATGTGGAGCACGAGGCCATCGTCCTCGTCGCGCGGCGGGACAAGCCCGTGAAGGAGACGGTGCGCATCGCGCTCGAAGAGATCCAGTTCGCGGTCTCGCTTGACCTCGACGGCGAGGAGGGGTTCGACTTGGCTGGCTCGGAGGACGACATGCAAGCGTTCCTCGCGCGGCAGCCCCAGCTCATCGAGCCCGGGTTCAAGTTCTGGGCACGCGAACGCGCGAGCGGCCGCGGCCCCATGGACCTCTACGGCGAGGACGCACTGGGCCGCCGCGTCGTCATCGAGTGCAAGCGCCGCGCGGCTGGCGTCGCCGAAGCGGACCAACTCAGGCGTTACGTGGAGCGCGAGCGCGGCGCAAGGCAGAGCACCCGAGTCCGCGGCATCCTCGTCGCGCCCGCGATCTCTAGCAAGGCACGAAAGTACCTCGCGGACCTCGAACTGGAGTACATCGAGGTCGATTGGGAGAAGCTCCGCAAGCCAGCCAGCGAGCTGCTCAAGAGCGGGCAGCGGCGACTCGCGGATTGGTGACGTTCTAGCGGTATCACGAAAGCAGCCTATCCAGAAACGGAATGCCTTCCGCCTCGCATGATAGCAGCGAGACCCATGCACCGCGTCCTGATCGCCACACTCCTCGCCGGACTCGCCCTCCTCGCCCCACTGGCGAGTGCGCAGCAGAACAGCGCGCTCACGCTGATGCTGCGCCCGCTGGACCACGCCCTCGACGGCGACACCACTACTGCCACGGGCGCCGTGGTCACATACGTGGCTGACGCGACCGTGCTCCTCAACACGGCGGGCGTCCCAGTCACGTACCAGGTCTCGAAGCAGCCGGCCTGGGCTTCGGTCATCGTCTCCCCCTCCTCAGACATCTTCATGCCAAACCCCCAGCCGTCCGTCAGCTACGCGATGACGAAGGCGTTCACGCTCAGTATCAGCGTCGCGAAAGATGCGCCCCACGACGCGCTAGACTCAATCGAGATCACGGCGATCGTGATGCCGGGCATGGTCGCAGCCAAAGGCGCGATGGCCAAGGCGATGATCGCGGTGCATGTCGTGAACACGCAGGTGCCGTGCGAAGCCACTCCCGCGGCGGGCGCGACGGCGCTCGCGCCACCCACCACCACGTCCGAGTCAACGCCGACGGACGCGCAGACCGTGCACGTCCAGTCCACCGCACCCACCAGCGTTCCCACGAGCGCTATGGCCATCGGTGGCTTCGCGGCCGTCGGCGCGGGCGCCGGCTTCCTCCTGCGGCGCAAGCTCTAGAAGAGATGTTTGTTCGTGATCCCTGCTCCCGCACCGGGGGCGTTGTCAAGGATGGTCCTCACGCGGAGCTCCTCACGCGCTCGGCGAGCGACCTCGCGCGCATCGCTGCCCATGCAGAGCAAGTGGAGGTTTGGCCCAGCGTCGATGGTCGCGTACACGCCAAGCCCGCCCTCTCGCCACCGCCGGACCGCATGCAAGCCCACGATGGTCTCCTGGCTCCAATAAAGGAGGGACGGCCGCGACGTCATCATCACGGCATGCATGAGGAACGCGTCCTCCTCGGCAGCGCGGCCCAGACGATGGAAATCCCGCTCCAGGACGCCAAAGCGCACCTCGTCGAGGAGCGCTGGCACGCGCGCGATGCGGCCAGCCTGGAGCGGGCTCGAATCCGCCACCCCGTGCCCCTCGGTGCTGCCGACCTTCTTCTCGCCTTCTGATAGCACGAGCACGACATCGTGCAGGTCCATGTGAGAGGGCGGAGCGATCTCTTCTGCGTAGCTCGACTCGTGGTCCTTGCCCGCGCGCCACTCGACGAAGCCTCCGAAGATGGACCTCGACGCGCTGCCCGAGCCCAGGCGCGCGAACGTGGAAAGCTCACGTGACGATGGGTGGACGCCCAGCGCCTCGAAGCCAGCCACCGTGAGCGCAGCGAACGCGGACGCGCTGGATGCCATGCCAGCGGATGCGGCGAACGAGTTCTCGCTGACGACGCGGCAGCGCACCGTGGAGTCGGCCCGCTCGCGCAGTCGGTCCAAATGCTTCTGCACGCGCTCCAGCGGGGCGCCGGTCTGCGTCTTGCCGTTGATGGTGAGCTCGTCCCGCTTGAGCGATGCGTCCACCTCGACCGTCGTCCGCGTGACGAGCTTGTCCACCGTCATGGAGATGCTGCTCGTGACCGGCAAGTTGAGCTCGTGGTCCGTGCGTCCCCAGTATTTCACCAATGCGATGTTCGCGCGAGCTTCGGCCGTCCGCTTCATTTCCGCATCTCCTCGATGATGGGCCACGCCTCGCCGATACTGGTGACCACGTGGTCTGCCGCCGCAAGAGCCTCGCGCGGTGCCGTCGTGACGACGGCGATCACGCGGATCCCGGCAGCCTTCGCACTGCGGATGCCAAGCGGCGCGTTCTCGATCACGAGGGCTTCCGCGGGCTTCACTCCAAGCTTCTGGAGCGCGGCGCGGTAAGGCTCCGGGTCGGGCTTGGTCCTCTGCACGTCATCAGCCGTCACGATGACGTCGAACCGCTTCACCAAGACGCCGAGGTGATTGTCCACGTTCACGCGCATCGTGCCAGTGACCGCTGCCAACTTGAGCCCCGCGTCCTTCACGCGCGCGATCAGCTCCGGCACGCCCGGATAAAGCGGCAACGCTCCAAACGACAGGAACGCGTCCTGCTTCTTCTTCGCGATCGCCTCGATCTCTGCGTCACCCAAGCGCAAGCCGCGGTGCCTTGCGATGGCCTCGATGACCTCACGCGAGCGGCGGCCCTCGTTCGCAAAGACCTCCTCCTTGCTCACGTCGATGTGGAGGTCAACGAATGCGCGGCGATACGCCTCGTGGTGGCGCTCCATCGATCGCACGAGGACACCGTCCACGTCGAAGACGATCGCCGATAGGCGGGGCTTGGGGGGGATCGCTCCCCCGACGTCGCGAGGCACACGGCACCATAAGCCCGCCACTCAAGAATGTTCTGCGCGACGAACACGGGGAGATCGGAGCCGACCAGATCGCTTCGTTCGCGAAACGATATCGCGACCCGGCCTTCGGGTCCTCATTATCCATGACTGGTCTTTCGACGACGAAACTCGGGGGCGGACCCCCAGACCCCCTTTGGCCGAACCAGTTCGGCGAAATCCCCATCCCCACCCTGGGGATGGTGAAAAAGCGTGAAGGCGCCTCAGCCCATGGAAGC
>JBAZZN010000266.1:0-4464 GCA_041658815.1 Thermoplasmatota archaeon | reverse complement strand
CCCGACCACGTGGGCGCGCTTCGTGAAGTGCGGCGCCTCTTCCCGAGGGCCCGCGTGTTTGCGCACCGCGCCACGCAGGACGCCCTGCCCAAGCGCTGGGTGGACGAGGCCATCGAGGACGACCACGTGTTCGACCTGGGCAAGTGGGGCGCCAAGCCGTGGCGCCTGCGCGCGCTGCACACGCCCGGGCACGCGGCAGGTCATCTGGCGCTTCGTGACGAGCGTTGGGGCGCCATCCTTGCGGGTGACCTTGTCTCCGGCGTGAGCACGATCCTCATCGATCCCGAAGAAGGCGACATGGGGCAGTACCTCGCGTCGCTCAAGCGCTGCGCCGACACGCGAGCGCCCATCGTCCTGCCAGGCCACGGCCCCGCGCTTCCAGGCGGCGTCTTCGCCGCCACTCTGGAGCACCGTCGGATGCGTGAGGCAAAGGCGCTCGCGGCGCTATCATCCACGCCGCAGACCATCGAGGCGATGGTGCCCGCCGTGTACGATGACGCGCCCCCGGAGACGTGGAGCCTCGCCGCGCGGAGCCTGAAGAGCATCCTGCTGTACTTGGAGAAGGGGGGCAAGGCGCGGCGAGCCGGGGATGGGTGGAGCCATTGCTGACCCCGCGAGACCTCGCGCACAATGCAGCGGTGCTCCAGGTTGATAGTTCCATCCGCAGTCGGTCAAGCTGGTGAGGGCCTATTCTGGTACGCGAAGGCGCGAAGAACGCGAAGGCCAGGATCCAGTTCCTTCGCGCGCTTCGCGGCTTCGCGTACAAGAAACACGGCGGGACGCAACCACATGACCTCAAACCCGTGGAACCAAGTGTCCGCAATCCGGTAGCTGGATCCGGCCCTAACCGACTGCGGTGCAGCGATTGATGAGTCCCTTGGGACATGATCAGTCCTTCTTGAGGTACTCCAGTATCTTGGGGATGATCTCCTTCGCATCCCCCACGAGCCCATACTTCGCGTACCGGAACACTGGGGCGTTCTTGTCCGCGTTGATCGCGACGATGGTCTCCGCTTTGCGCACGCCATAGTAGTGCTCGAACTGGCCCGACACGCCCGCGGCGACGTAGAGCTTGGGCGCGACGTGCGCGCCAGTCGCGCCCACTTGGCGCTTCGCTGGCGCGAGGCCGAACTGCACAGCAGCGCGGGAAGCGCCCCATGCACCACCTAGGGCCCCGGCGAGTTCGTGCACGAGCGCGAAGTCGCTGGGCGTGAAGCCGTTGCCGCCGGCGACGACTATCTCCGCGCTCTCGAGCTCGGGCTCGGGGTGGGGCACGTCCTCGATGCCGACGAGTTCGACCTTGAGCGCGCCGCGCGGGATGTTGGCCTCGATGCGCTCAACGCTGCCGTAGCGCGAGTCGTCCGGGAAGCCCACGCGCGCCGCGCCGGGGCGCAGCGACGCGATCTGGGGGCGGTGACGGGGGATCGTGGCGGCCGCTTCGACGCTGCCGTCGTACGTCAAGCGCTTCGCGATGAGGAGGCGGTCAGTCTCGTCCACTTCCAGTTTCGTCGCGTCCGAGAGGGCGCCTGTTCCGAGCGCTGCGGCAAGGCGCGGGGCCAGGTCGAGGCCCAGCGGCGTCGCGCTCATCAGGAGGATCTCGGGCTTGCGGTCCTTGATGATGGGCAGGGAGGCCGCGAAGTATGCGTCCACGTTGCCTACCGTCAGGGCTTCGTGCTCGCACAGGAGAACGATATCAGCACCCTGATGCACGGCCGTCTCGCCCAGCGGACCGATGTTGGGGCCGAGCACGAGCGCTTCGACGCGGGCACCGATCGCGTCCCCGAGCTCGCGCGCCTTCGAGAGGACTTCGAGGGAGGGCTTCGATAGCTGATGGTGGCTCGTCGTGTCCATGATGACGAGGATGTCACGGTAGTCGGAACGTGTGGAGGCCATGTCAGAACGCCCCCCGTGCCCGCATCCGGCGCACGAAGCTCCGCGCGACCTCGTCTGCGTCGCCCTCGAAGAACTCGCACGCTTGGCCTTCCTTGCGTTCCTCACGGATCTTCTCGAACCGGCGAACGCGCGTGGGGGAGCCTTCGCGGCCCACGCTTTCCTCGTGAAGATCGAGGTCGCGGCGGTTCCAGACTTGGACGTCCTTGTCGCGGAAAGCTCCGGCGACGCCCCAGCTCGTGGCGATGCGCGGCTTGGGCGTCTCTTCGGACACCGAGAGGAGGCAGGGCAGTGGAACGTCGTACGTAGCCATCTTTCCTCCGAAGCGCTTCTTGACGCGGACCTTGCGGCCCGTGAGGTCCACTTGAGTGACGAATGTGACGCTGGGCACGTTCATCATCTGCGCGATCATGGGGCCCACGCCCGCCGCGCGCCGGTCCGCGGTGCGGCCACCCGTGAGGATGAGG
Source organism: Thermoplasmatota archaeon (assembly GCA_041658815.1). GTDB lineage: Archaea > Thermoplasmatota > SW-10-69-26 > JACQPN01 > JAJPHT01 > JAJPHT01. The sequence continues at coordinate 2,107 of JBAZZN010000266.1, read as the reverse complement.
TCCGCGCGCAGCTTCGACGCCGCGGCCGAGAGCACGCGCGCGGTGGCGAGTGTGTCGGCGCCCTCGAAGAGCTTGTCGGAGAGTAGCACGGCGCGGTCGGCGCCCATCGCGAGGGCTTGGCGGAGCGAGACCGTCTGGTCCGTTTCGCTCATGGTGAGGACGGTGACGGTGCCGCCGTGCTCGTCCCGCAGGCGGAGGCCCAGTTCGATGGCGCGTTTCTCCCACTTGTTGATGACGAAGCGGGCGCCCTCGATGACCGGTTCTCCGGTGCGGCGCGAGACGGCGACGTTGAGGTCCTCCGGGACGGGGCGGACGAAGACGACGATGTTGGGCATGGGGGTGGGGGGTCAGGGGGGAGGGGACGGAGAACGCGCCGCAACGTAAGAACCGTTTCTCCCGCGGCATCACGGCTGGCGGAGAAGAGCCCTGGGAAGGTCGTGCCTGGTCAATGCCACGCGAACAAGGCTTATCCGGCGCCCGTGGTCCTCGCGCGTTCATGATCCTTGTGCATCGACCTTGGTTCGCGACGTTGGCTCTGGCGACGATCGTGCTCGCGGGTTGCGTGACCCCAGAGCAGGTGACGCCTGCCGCCGCGCTGGATGCAGGCGCCCCACTGGGCCTCGTCCGCTTGCAGATCGTGAACGGCATGTCCTTCACGCAGTCCGTGGTGAAGCCCGCCGTTGGCACGGCCCAAGATCTCTACGAGCCCACGATGGAGGTCTCGGACTCGGGCACCATCTACGTCGCGGCCCACGTCATCGGGGCTGCCACGACGGGCACGCCCGCGTGGTTCAGCAACGACCAGGGCAAGACTTGGGCGCCGCTTCCCTTCGCGTCGTCTGTCCAAGCGCCCTCGCCCCTCCAAGGTTCGCAGCCTCCCCCGGGCGATGAGGGCTTCATCGTGGCCGGCGAGCACGGCCAAGCGTGGATGGCGGACATCTACGCGGCCGGTTTCAGCATCACGGGCTGGTGTGACAACGGCAAGACGCAGTGCTACGATAACCGCCAGGCGTACGACCGCGTCGGATCGACGACCACGTGCACGCCCGCAAGCCTGAACGACCGCCCGTGGGCGGCGTACGCGAACGGCACGTTGCTCCTCGTGAACAACCCCGGCGGTGGCCCCATGCAGATCGGTGTCATGAAAGTCCCCCCATCCGCGCCAGTCGGTGTGCTCGGTGTGAACGGGCCCGAGTGGAACATGTGCGCGAGCAAGGGCGGCGACATCCCAGGCATTCCCGCCATGCGCGGCGACGGCCGCTTCGCGGTTCCCCAGATGTACACGGACAACGATAAGCAGGTCCTCAACGTCATCGTGGGGAACAGCGCGGACATCTCGAAGGTCGAGACCAAGGAAGCGTTCCACGTCGCCTCCGCTGGCGACGGGACCTCGAACGGCGGTCGCACGGCGTTCGACAAGGAAGGCACGCTCTTCGTCGGTGCACGCAACAACACGTACGAGAGCAAGCCCAACCCCGACACGAACCCCCTCACGGGCGGTGGCGATATCGTCACCGTGAAGGAAGGCCGCTTCATCCTCGCCGTCAGCACGGACGGGGGCCAGACCTTCAAGAACGCGACGTTCGCTGCGATCGATGACAAGCCCCTTCAGTCGCTCTACCTCGACGGCAACATGGCCGGGCGCGGCGCGCTCCTCACATGGTCCCAAGTCGGGGCGGACAAGACGAAGGCCGACTGGTTCGTCGCGCACGTCTTCGTGGGCCCCGACGGCGCTCCCGTCCTTGAGGACGTCACGCTCGCGGTCGATGAGGGCCCGCAGTTCGCCGCGCACGTCATGGGCGCCGCGGCTGGCCCCGATGGACGCGCGTACTTCGTGAACTTCAAGGACGCTGCTGACCCGGCAGCGTACGCTGGCAGCACGCCGATCAGCGTGTGGATGCAGAAGGACGGGCCGACGCTGCCGATCGGCTAGTGCCGAGTCCACTTGGGGGCTCGCTCGTTCGAGGCCCCGGAGCACAACTCTTCCCTTGGAATCGAGGCACAGGCGCGCGCGCGTGAACCACGCCAAGACGCAAAGAACCCAAGAGGGGATGTAGGGGCTTTCGACGGCCCGCGCGTTGGGTCGTTCGGGTGAGCCCAAGTGACG
>JBAZZN010000265.1:0-4471 GCA_041658815.1 Thermoplasmatota archaeon | reverse complement strand
CGAGCGCCCCCTCGACAAGTTCCTTGAAATCGTCGATTTCTGAGTCGGGAATGGCGACTGTCGCCCGTTCGTGCACAAGCTTGCAGCGTAACCCATAGTAGTATCCGACCTTTTTCCAGAAGGTCTTGGTCATCGTCCTGTGCTTCTTGACTTCGTCGTGAACGAAATGACGCTGCGCGAAAATGCGCAGGACGTCTTGGTCGGAGTAATGGTGTCCCGACTCGTGAACGAGGAACTCTTTGAAAGCGATCTCGAGCGTGGAGTCGAGGACGATGAGCGCAATGCGATTTCCGTCGGCAAGCTTTCCCCTGCTCAAGTGGGGCAACGCGGAGACTCCGCCGATGAGGCCGCGAGTCCACGGACGTTCTTCGAAGATCTCTTTGTTGATGGACTTGATGGAGGCCGCGCCACCCGCACGCGCGGGAACAGATGGGAGATAGCTTTTCTTCGCTGTCGGAAAGTCGTCCACGAAGACGTCCTTGACCTTTCCCTCTCCATGCTTGAAAACAGTCTCAGGCCATGACCCAGCGAGCCGTCGGGAGATCGTAGCGTATTCTTTCATGGCGTTGACAAGCCAACCGCGAAGCGCTACGAAGACGGGATGCGAGTAATTCAGGCCCGACTTGCTGCTGTTCCAGGGCATATCTTGCGTCTCCCCGCGCAGGCGCACAATGCATCGCAGCAACGAAATCTCAGGGTGTGGCTGGCCAATGTTGCCCTTGTCGAACCCTACGTGGTGGCTCTTGAGTCCGCGGACGATGAGGCGGTCATTGCAGTACCAGAAGACGCCGTAGTCGCCCCCAGCCGGGCTCGAAATGTTCGCCAGGCCGATTGTCGCTTCGACGGCGACCGTCTTTCCGCGCGGGAGATTCAAATTTCCGTGAAACTTTCGAGGTTCGAATCCAGGCGGGAAGGCCCACGAGGCGAACTCCTCCCCGAGCACCCCCTGCTTGTTCACTGAAAGCGAAAACTTGTCGTCGCCAAGGAAGAGCGCGTAAGTCTCCGCGAGGTGCTCGCGCTGTCGTTCGACAAGCGTATCGTCAATGCTGTGTCGCAGCCGCGTCAGCATGATTGCGGTTGTGCCCTCTGGGATCGCCGGCACCTCGTATACTGGGAGCGACCACGACTCGGACTCGAGCCAAGAGTCGTCGTACTCAATGAGGAAGGTCTGCTTTCCTGGTTTGCAGGTGCGAAATGAGATGTGTTGCGCCAGGGCGACGACGGCTCGCTTCGTGCCGACGCCAAAATATCCGATCGTTGAGCCCTCGGGCGAGTTGGTCGAGTAACCTGGGCCGACTAAGATGTGGATCTCGTCGCGCGCGACCCCGCCCGCGTTGTCGACGATCTGCATCGTTTGCTGGTCTTGGTTGAGCTCGATAGAGACATCTAGCGGCTGCTTGCGACCACTCCGTGACCACTCATCGATAGCGTTGTCGACCAGCTCGCAGATCGAGCGGTTCACGTCGTAGTCCGCGATGATCGAGTAGAATACCCGCTTGGACGGCACGGGGTCGATGTCGCCGTCGTGACGCTTCAGACGCTCACCCGGCTACCGAGCCTCCGCCGTCTTAATGAGCCCTTGCGGCCACAAGGCGGCGTTGTCACGGGTGCGCCGGGCAGCAATATCTACGGTTTTGACGGCGGTCCGTGAGGCATGCGTGCCAGTTTCGCCAGGGTTCGGCAAACTGCAAAGTCCCCCGGATGTCCTCCCGCGTCCGGAGGTATGTTCTTCAACCCCGAGAAGGGAGACCAGAATACAGCGACCGAACTGCATCCGCAAGATCATGTCACGATCACGCACTCGAACCCAACCGAACTCGCGCGCATCCTCGAGGTCGCGAAACTCATGGGCGCAAGCGTCGGGACCGCCAATGTCGGAGGCTCATCATGAGCAGTTCGGCGGCGCCAGTCCCGACGCCGCTTCACCCGGAGCTCGCGAGCCAGATGTGGGCGCCGCGCGGTCCCATGTCGCGCGCGCCGCAGGTGACGTTCATCGACTTCCTGCAAGTCGAAGAGTTCCCGCGACCACGCCCAAGGAAAACGGGCCTCGCAGTCTCGACGAGCGTCGCCCACGTCGGCGTCCTCCGTCAGATCTTCCGAGATATCGGAAGGCCTGACAAGAGGGGGCAGATCGCGCGCACGGCGCGCGAGGGCAACGCTCCGTGGGAGCTCGAGCCGCCGCCTTGGAAGGAGATCTACGAGTGGCGCAACCATCCCGACCGCGGCGGCGTCGCGCGTCTCGAGAGCCACCGTAAGGCGCTCGTGTGGCTCGCGTCGTACTGGGGCCTCAACGGGCCCCAGATGCCCCCGTTCCTAGAAGGAACGTGGGCGCACGCGCGAGCCGTTCGACGCGCCAAGGAGCTCGGCACGTGGAGGACTCGCGAACGTTTCCTCCGCTTGCCCGAGGACATCGGGCGTCTCCTCAGTGCGCGTCCGTTTGAGGACAACCTCAAGAAGACGCACAACTGGGGCAACATGGCGATGCGGCACCACGTGCGCTACAACGACAAGTTGTGGCGCACGATGGTGAACCTCGGCTTCTACGGCGGCAACCGGCAAGCAGAGTTCGCGACGCTCCGTTTCGAGAACGTCGATTGGGAGCGAGCGATCATCCGCGGCTGGGAGCAGCCCAAGAAGCACGGCGCGACGCGCGACATGGCGATCCCCGAACGCTGGGTTGTTCGCGGCGACGGCAAGCAGGGACCGTCCCTAGAATGGTACGTGACGTACGTTCGCGCCGGAAGGTCTGACAAGACGGGTCCGAAGGACGCTCTCTTCGTCCGGTACGACGGCCGACCCTTCACGATCGAGGCGTCTCGCGCGTTCGTGAGCGGGGGAATCCACCTCGCGCTGGGAACGAAGACCATCAGCGGCCACTCGCTGCGCCGCGCGTGCGCAACGTGGCGATACCACCACGGGTGGGATCTCCAGGATGTCGCGGACCTGCTCGACGACGACCCCAAGGTCGTCGAAGGAAGCTACCTCGACCGAAGCTGGCTGAAGACAGCCGGCCGCAAGTCGCGGTCAGGAAAACGGTATCCCGAAGTGATGTGGATCAGGCCCTCGGGGAAGGAGAATTCGACGCGACCCGCCATTTTGGGGGGTCATCCCGAATTCTCCTCAGGGCTCGGTAGTCCCCCCTCCCAGATTTGAACCGGGGACTTCCTGATGTCTGCCAAGTGTTCGCCTGTCGGATGCTTAGTCCGTAGGGTTGACTGTGATTGTCTACAGTCAGGCGCTCTGGCCAGGCTGAGCTAAGGGGGGCGTTTGCTTGCCATTCCTGGGGACTGACCCCCGGGGGGCGCCCTCGAATCCCGCACGCCCTATTTCAGCTTTCTTGGGGCGTGTGGCGAGTTTTCGGCGCAAGATGCGTGGTTAGGCGGACTTGGCTGTTCGTGCCAGGGTGCGCCCGAAAGCGATGGATACTAATACTGTGACGCAGAATCAAGTGTCGGACAAGCGTCAGACAATCAGCGCCTGACAGACGCCTGTTGGCCGCCCATCGGGCGTCCATCGTGGTGCTGTCGGACGCGCGTCAGCCGCTCTTTGTCACCGCACGAAGGAACAACCCAAATGCCTGCCGAAACCGAGCGCGTGACGCTCCGCCTGCCGGTGAATCTGCTGTCCGACCTCGACCGATTTGTTGAGTCCGGCCAGTACATGAACCGCAGCGATGCGATCCGCGCCGCTATCTCCGACTTCGTCCGTAGCCGGGCCAAAGAGGTCGAAGAGAGCGTCGCCGCGCGTGCCTCGCTGATGGAATCGGTGGACAAGTCGCGAAGGCTCCGGGAACTCTCGGAGATGGTCGCAGAGAAGGTTCGTGCGGAGATCGAGGAGCAGATGCGGAACCTGAAGTAGGGCGCTTGTGGATAGGATGCACAAAAGGGAAGCCCCTCAGCGGGAGCTCTCCCGGGGTAGAGCGACTCGCGGTTGGCGAATGGAGCCGTCGCGAGAACCCCGAGTCGACAACTGTAGGACCAACGGAGTGATGGGATGCAATCTATCATCGCGAGCGCAATGAAGTTCTCTGGCGCAGACGCGCCGGCCAACACTGGCGCCCAGGCCCAGGACGAAGAGTTCGAGGCCTTCGGCGAACCCCGCATCGTCATAGTCGGATGCGGCGGTGCTGGGAACAACACGATCAATCGCCTTCACAAGCTCGGCGTCAAAGGCGCCGAGACGATCGCGATCAACACTGACAAGGTCCACCTGGACATCATCGAGGCGGACAAGAAGCTCCTCATCGGGAAGAGCATCACGCGCGGCCTGGGCGCCGGCGGCTACCCAGAGGTGGCCGAGCGCTGCGCCGAGATGGCACAGCCCGCGCTCGAGGAGCTCCTCGAGGGCGCTGACCTCGTCTTCGTGACGGCCGGCATGGGCGGCGGCACGGGAACCGGCACGGCGCCCATCGTCGCCCGCGTCGCCAAGAAGAAGGGCGCCATCGTGATCGGCATGGTCTCCACGCCCTTCA
>JBAZZN010000264.1:0-4494 GCA_041658815.1 Thermoplasmatota archaeon | reverse complement strand
CGCTCGTCTCGCCCCAAGCTCAGGGTGCTTTGCTCGTTGGCGGCAGCGCACTCGTCATCGTGAACGACGTCCTTGCCTACGCGGAGGGCCCGTGGGCAAGCATCCTGCTGGCGACCTTCGGCGTGGGCTACCTCACGGCCGGCTTCGTGCTGCGCGGCGAGAGCGTGTACCGCTACACCGGCTTCGCGCTCTTGGGATTCGTGCTCGTGCGCGTCTTCGCAGTGGACCTCAAGGAGACGGACCTCGCCATCCGCGCGCTCGTGTTCGCCGTGCTTGGCACGATCCTTCTTGGCGTCGGCTACGTGTACGCACGTCAGAACCGCAAGCAGGCCGCTCCGGACGAGCCCGTGCCTCCGGTTGACGACGTCACCCCGCCGCGGTGAGTTTCCGCGCCCCCACGAGCATCGCCTCTGGGTGTGAGCCCGGCTGGAGGTGCGAATCGAAGACCGCGGCCACTTTGCCCGCTGCATCCACCAGGAAGGACACACGCCGAGGGACGCTGCCGAAGTGGAACGCGCCGAAAGCGGCGTGCAGCTTGCCGTCGGGGTCCGCAAGCAGGGCGAAAGGCAAGCGCCGATGCTGCGCGAAGGCACTATGGCTCGCGTCATCATCGCGGCTCACGCCCAAGACGCTCACGTGGAGCGCCTCGAACTCTTCCCACGAGTCACGGAAGGCGCACGCTTCCTTGACGCAGCCTGGCGACTCGTCCGCGGGGTAAAAGAAGACCACGAAAGGACGACCCGACAGGGACGCGCTGGACCACGTCTTCCCACTGCTATCGCGCACATCGAATGGGGGAACCTTGTCACCAACGGCCAACGGTCGTGCCACGAGTCACCGCCCCAAGTACCGCTTGAGGAACTCAACGGGCGCCAACGAGCAGGGGCAAGGCAAGCAGGAGGACTCGGACGGAGCGCATGGTTCCCAGGAGACCAAGCCCCCAGCAAGCAAGAATGCGCGCCCTCAGTTTCCACGAGAAGCACCCGAAGGGCCGCCGCAGACCCTACCAAGTTAAGAACCCCCACGCCGCTGGGCGCGACCAGACCCACTGAGGGCGTACCCATGGCGAAGACCAGCGCGAAGAACAACAAGGTGTTCAAAGAACTCCCCACGGACAAGGCCATCTTCGTGAACGAGGAGCGCCCGTACATGATGTACGTCGGCGCCCGCACCGCCACCAAGAAAGGCTGGAAGAAGATGACCGACATCCCCAAGGAACGCCAACTGATGCAGACCGAGACGGGGATGTTCGTGCTGGGGAAGAAGTAAGGACGCTGCAACCCGGTCGTTGCCGGTGTGCAACCCGGTCCGCGGCCCATAAGGGCTGCGGTCGGGGCGGCGAATGTGTTTCAAGTCGCGTTCGGTCGAGCGCAAGCGCCGCTACATGATGGGAATTTCGCGAAACCCCATGCTTTTTCGCTGGAGCCTGAGATTCGTCCCCTACTTTTCGCCGGTTTTCGGCGCCCGGCATTATCATGGACGGATTTCTACCGTGCGCAGTTTTCGCTTTCGCGTTCCGAGCTTCTCCCAGAACTTGGAGAGCTTCTCAAGCAGGGCGAGAGCGTTTTGGATAGCTCGCTTCCCTTCCTTGTGATCAAGCCTCGCGTAGTCCTTGTGAGCGAGCGAGTTCCGATAGTCGATAAGAATCTGGATCTCAAGCGCATCGCGTTTGGTGATGACCTTCTTCTTCGCCCATTCGGCGGTCGCGAGCGCCTCCTTTTTCGAGGCGAATGAGGCGTCCTCCCAGCTCGTCGTCGAGCCCCGACGGATTGCCTCGATGCCCATCAAGACGCCAATCTCGTGGACGGCGCGCTCGGCCGCGCGACTGAGAACGAAGAGTGCTGTCGCGTAATAGTTGAGGATCACGAGGTCATGAGCTTCCTCGACGTCGGCCTGAAGGCTGGAGTGCACACGTGCGCGCTCGATGAATTGGCCTTTTTGGAGGAAGTATCCGCGCAGGTCCGTCGCGATGTTCGACTTGGCGGTCTGCGTCTCATGGATGATGGTCAGTAGCTCGTTCGTGAGCAGGTCAGCGTCGTCGAGCCGGCCGTCGCGCACGCGTACGTACGCGTGGGCGAGCGCGCTCCATGCGTCGCCGGCCCATTTTTCGTCGAGGAGCGCTGGCTCCCAGTAGAGGAATTCCTCGAATGCCCAGATCACGTCTTCGATCGCGCGTCGCCCCAAGTGTGGGTCCGTGAGCTGCTTCGCTTGGCTTGAGATGGTCTCCACGCCCGTCTGGATGCGCTCGATGCGCTCCGCCATGTTGAAGAACCGCTCGGCTGTGTTGAAGGCGATGTCGTCGTATGGCGGTTCGAATGCGTAGAACCGGAATTCGCCCTTGAGGGCCCTCACGTGGGCGGTCAGGTGCGACCCAGTTCTTGAGACATGCCCCGCCCTCACCACGAAGCCTCGTTCATGGGCGGGACCCGCTTTCGAGCCGGAATCGTCCTTCTTCGACGCCAGCGGGAATGAATTCAATCCGGTAGAGGGAATCCATGCTCCTTGTGGTAGCGCGATAGAGTTTGCGCGTCTCGTTCGTGTCAGGGTCGATGTATTCCTGGATTAGCAGGAGGTAGAGGCGGTCGTCCTCTTGATGGACGAGGACATAGCCGGCCGGGGTTGACTGTGTCTCGTTCTCCCAAAGGAGGACTCGCGAGAAAGCGTCTGGGTCCCGTTGCAGCCAATCGGCGTTCTGTTCCCCGACGCTCAGCGTGATGCCGGGGACGCTCACGATGAGGACGGCGACTATAAAGATCGCGAAATATCGGCCCCTGAGGCCCAAGAGTGCGACGACATACGCGATGATGGTGAACGCAGCCACGATCCAGAGGCTCCACGGATACCAGAGGGAGAGGATGCGCGCAAGTTGAGGGACGAGCCATTGCCAGGGGATCGCGATGACGAATGCGATGACAAAGACCGCCGCGATCGGCGCCGCGACGCGCAGCTTCCGCTCGACGGTTGTGATCCACGTCGGTGCGGTACCGCTTGCCGCGCGGCGCGCGAACACATAGACACAGGGCAAGACGAGTGCCGTGAGAACAAGCTGACCTGTGAATGCGATGGTTGCGGCGAGCGCGCCGTAGGCGAGGATTGTGGTGACGCTGAGCCCTTGCACGAGACCGTCGAATCCCAATCTGCCGAGGAAGCCGTGAAAATACGCGAGACCGCCGGTGAATGCGCTCGCGGTGAGGACAGCGAGGAGGGGCGGCCAGTGGTCGCGCCCAAAGGCAGAGATGGCGCGAAGTGGATCGAAGGCAGGAGATGAATCGCTATTCTTCGCGTCTTCGGGGGGCATGGCAGTTCCTCAGATGAACAGCTTGTAGGTCTCGGCGTCCTGGGCGTTGCAGACGCATCCGTTGCGGCGACCGATCCGCGTGTCAAGGATGCGGGGGTACGGGCCGGCCAGGTTCGTCATCCGCAAGTTCTCGCGTGGCGGATCGCCGCCCGAGAGCTCGTCGGAGATGTGGCCAAGCGCAACGGCCGCCGCGAGCGGCGCAAAGAAGGGGAGAACGCCGAGCTGCCTGCGCTCCGGCGGGCCTACCTGGCCTTCGTCGCAGGCAAGTTTGAGTTCGACTTTGTCGTGCATGCCGAGGACGCACGCGACACATGCGTCGTCGATGGGGCGGTGCCGCGCGCTGTGAATGCCCCAGCTCGCGCTGGTGGCAGCTGAGAACGTCAACGGGGGGAAGTTGTTCTGCACAGTGTTCCAGACTTCGTCTTCGTTCGCCATCATCCAGACGGCATGCGGCGTTCCTCGACCGTTCGCGCGGACGAAGTCCGAGTATTTCATGACGTGCGCTTCGGCGCGGCTCCCGCGGGTCACGATGTATTCCTTCGCGATGCGGGCCTTATCGTGGGATAATCTTGCGTGCATTTCCTCGAACATGAGGCAGCGGTTGAGGTTGCTCGCGCTGACGCGGTCGTGATCTATGATGTGGAATCGGCCACGCATTCCGATGAGCGGCGCGAAGTAGAGCATATTTGAGCCAACTCCGCCGGCGCCGACAACGTGGACCGTGCCGAGGTCGAGTCCGCTTGGCAGCCCTTTGCGCGCGGCAGCGAACTCGTAGGGGGAGCGGGCCTGCAAATCGGTCAGACCAGATACCGCGAGGAACACGTCGCGTGCGGCGAGGCAGCCGGCGACTATGCCTCCCAGGGCGTCTGCGTGGCCTACTCCTCGGGGACTAGTTCCTGGCGGCACGTCCTCGGCGCGCCCCTCCCGTGGAATGAATCGGCGTGCGCCCAAGATTGCCTCCTGACCGATCACGACAATGGGACCTTCAACCCAGGAAGCGGGCGCGCTTGACGTGACCTCGAACTGGGCTCTCGAGTCCACCGATGTCGCCAGGCGGGCGATCTGGGCCTTGAGGCCACTGGCGGGTGGAATCACCACCTTGGCCTTGCGCATGAATCGCGCAACGATATTGACGGTGGTAAGAAGTGCGAGTTCTCCCGCAGAGCCCCTCGTGTTCAGCACAAGAAGGGGTTGCT
>JBAZZN010000263.1:0-4495 GCA_041658815.1 Thermoplasmatota archaeon | reverse complement strand
ACGTGTTGTTCACGCTTTCGCGGTGATGGCAGCAGAGTCGGTCGGCGGCGCCTGCGGAGATAGGACGTGACCATCAGGGCACGTCCGGATCGACGCAGGCGCCCGACTGGGACTCTGGGATGTTGGTGGGGACGACGTGTTGTTCACGCTTTCGCGGTGATGGCAGCAGAGTCGGTCGGCGGCGCCTGCGGAGATAGGACGAAAGGCGAGCGCAGCGAGCCGGTCGCGCCGCAGCGCGATTCGTCCGTGTCGACGCAGGCGCCCGACTGGGACTCTGGGATGTTGGTGGGGACGACGTGTTGTTCACGCTTTCGCGGTGATGGCAGCAGAGTCGGTCGGCGGCGCCTGCGGAGATAGGACGAAAGGCGAGCGCAGCGAGCCGGTCGCGCCGCAGCGCGATTCGTCCGTGTCGACGCAGGCGCCCGACTCGGACTCTGGGACGTGGGTGGGGACGACGTCTTGTTCACGCTATCACGATGAGGCCACTGGAAGCGCGGATCACCCATCCGCAGCCATCTTCCGAGCGATCTGCTCCACGATCACGGGCGGAAGGTCGGTCCGCACCAAGAACTCGGCCCAAATGATGCTGAACGCGTCCCACTGCGAGAGCTGCTCGCCCCGCGTCAAGCAAAGCCACGAGTGCACAACATCGAAGCCCAACTTCTCCGCGTGCCGGATGTTGAGGGAAGCCCACGGGCGATGAGGCACACCATCCACGCGAGGCAAAACAACGAGCGGAGACGAGTCAACGGGAAGCGAAGGAGGACGACGCGGAGGAGACCGGCGGGGAGGCATCGAGACGCAGGGAACCGCTTCACGAAGACATACTTTATCGAGGTATCACAACAAGCGGGGTGCGCCAAAACGCCGAAAGTACTCGCAGATGGCGCGTGCGTGCGAACGTGCGAGCTTTTCGAAAAGTTTTGTTGTTCGTTCGTACGAACGCATGCACGCGCGATTGGAACACTTCAACGGGCCTTCCGGTCGCGCAGGACATGGATCAGGTCCGACAGCACCGCCGTCGCCGTCTCCTTCCCGCCCGCGCCTTTGCCGCTTATCGTGAACGCGCCCGCGTGCTTCGTGGTCATGCGTACGACGTTGAGGCTGCCGCCGACGTCGAGGGGGCTTCCTTTTGGGACGAGTCGTGGTGCGACGCTGGCTTTCTTGGTGGTGGCGTCCGCGCTCGCGATGAGGCGGATGCTGTAGCCTTCTTTGCGGGCGAGGCCGATGGCGGATGCGGTGATGGCGCGGATGCCTTCGCGGCGTACGTTTTCGAACTCCATGGGGGTGCCGAGGACGTGCCTTGCCAGTATGACGAGCTTGGCGGCTGCGTCGTGGCCGTCCACGTCTGTGGTGGGGTCTGCTTCGGCGTAGCCGAGTTCTTGTGCTTCTGCGAGGGCTTCGTCGAAGCCGAGCGCTTCTTCGGCCATGCGGGTGAGGATGTAGTTGCTTGTGCCATTCAGGATGCCGTCGATGCGCGTGACTGGATTTCCGAGTAGGCAGTACTCGTGGAGGTTGAGTGTGGGGATGCTGCCTGCGACGGTGCCTTCGAAGCGGAACGGCACGCCTTTTTCGGCGGCGAGCTTCGTGAGTTCGTCGTAGTGCCGCAGGATGGGGCCTTTGTTGGCGGTCACGACGGGGATGCCGCGTTCGAGGGCCGCGCGGATGTGCGTGCGTCCGGGTTCGCCTGTTTGCAGGTTGCTTGGGGTGAGTTCGATGAGGGCGTCTGGTTGGGCCTTGTCGAGGGCTTCGATGACGTTGAGTGTCTGCCTTTTGGCGAGGATCGTGGCGCCGGGTGCGACGCCCGCTTCGTCCAGCCACGCGCCGCTGCGGCGAACGACTCCGACGACGCGGGGGACCTCGCCGAGGATGCTTGTGAGGGAGGCGGCGTCTGATATCAGGAGTTCGTGGAATGCCTTGCCTACTGCGCCGTGGCCGGCGATGAGGATGCGGCTCATGGCTCTTGGCCTCCGAGTGCTTCCACATAGACGAGTCCTTTCGCGGTCGCGATCTCGCGGACGCGTGCGCGGGTCGTTTCGAGTATGTCCTTGTCGGGGGCCGTGATCTCGATGAGCGCGGCGCTTGGCTGGTCGCGCGCTGCGATCTCGGCGGTGAAGTGTCGGACTTCGGCGCCGCATTGGAACGCGGCGTCCGTGATGTCTTTGACTTGGGACTCGAACACGTGTCCAAGCAGGAGGAACGCGAATGGGAGCGATGACGTGGCGCCGCTGATGGCGAGCACGCGCCATTGCTCGCTCAGTGCTTTCAGGAGCGGGGCTTGGCCTTCTTTGGGCACTTCAAGCACGACGCGCACGGGCACGAAGTCGCCTTTGCGTTTTCCGTGCTCGTGCAGCACGCTGATCACGTTGCCGCCGAAGCGGGAGATCGTGGCGAGGGCGGCGCTCAATTGTCCTGGGGAGTCGCGTAGTTCGATCAGGATGTCGAGCTTCAATTTCTTACCGCCTGTTGGATCGCTTGGAGCGTGGCTTCGACGCGCAGCGGCGCGTTGTGGAAGCGTTGGACGACGTCTGGGTCCTTCAGTCCATTGCCTGTCGCGACGAGCACCACCGACTCGGTGCGGGCGACGATGCCTTCTTCGACGAGTCGCTTGAGGCCCGCGAGGGGCGCGGCGCTTGCGGGCTCCACGAAGAGGCCTTCCATCGTGGCCATGCGCTTCTGCGCGTCGAGGATGGCGTCGTCGCTCACGCTCGTGAAGACGCCGCCGGTGTCGCGCACGGCGCGCATGGCTTTCGTGGCGTTCACTGGGTTCCCGATGCGGATGGCCGTGGCGAGTGTTTCGGCCTTCGTCGCTGTGAACGGCTTGCCACTTGCCCACGCTTGCGTGAGGGGCGAGGCGCCTTCGGCTTGTACGCCAGTGAGCTTGAGCGAGTGTCGCGAGAGGCCGCTTTCGCGCGCTTCCCGGAGTGCCTTGTGCGCTGCGCTGATGTTGCCGCCGTTCCCGACGGGGAAGATGACGCGGTCGGGCTCCGCGTCCTCGAGCACTTCGAAGAGGAGCGTCTTCTGGCCTTCGAGGCGGAGGGGGTTGAGCGAGTTGAGTAAGTACACCTCACCCGTGAGCGATAGCTTTTCCACGAGGTCCATCGCGTCGTCGAAGCTGCCCGTGATCTCGATGACCTTCGCGCCCAGCGCGATCGCTTGGCTCATCTTGCCCTGCGCGATCTTGCCTTGGGGCAGGAGCACGAGCGTTTTCATCCCGGCGCGCGCGCCGTACGCTGCGAGGCTCGCGCTTGTGTTGCCCGTGCTCGCGCATGCCAGCGTCCTCGCGCCCAGCGCGCGGGCGAGCGTCACACCCAGCGTCATGCCGCGGTCCTTGAACGAGCCCGTGGGGTTGGCGCCTTCGACCTTCACGCGCAGCTCCCGGACGCCTGCCCACTGGGCGAGCCGGTCGCACCTGATGAGCGGCGTGCCGCCTTCTTGCAGTGTGACAGGTGGCTTCTCGTCAAGGAGGGGCAGGAGCGAACGATATCGCCAGACGCCCCGCGTGGTGGTATTGGGCTTCCATGACCACTCGCTTTGGACTTCGAGCGTGCTCCCGCAGTGGCAACGGTAACGGATCTCCGTGAGCGGATGCCGGTGCCCGTGGTCAATGCAGACGAATTCCAGGTGAGTCCACCTCCCCGCCGGGGCGCGTGACGAAGACCTCGCCTTTCTCGATGAGAACGCGGAGCGCGTCGGCCACAGGGGCTGGGTCGCATGCGGGCACACATGCGGCGATGACGGCCGGTCCCGAGCCCGAGAGCAGGAACGCGCTGGCTCCCGCGTGCATCGCCGCGTCGCGCATCTCGTCGTAGCGTGGCACGCGTGGGGCGCGGTAGGGGCGCGAGATGCGGTCGTCCAGCGCGCGGCATAGCATTGCGGCGTCCTGCATGTGGCACGCGTGCACGATGCGCGCGACGTTGCTGAGGTTGTGCACGACGTCTGCGCGAGGGAGTGCCTGCGGGATGAGCCCGCGCATTTCCCTCGTGGCAAGCTCGACGTCCGGACGCGCCACGACGAGATGGATCGGGGGCGGTCGTAGGCGGATGATGGTGTCGGGACCGTCCCCGCCGACGATGACGAGGCCGCCAAAGAGCGCGGCGCCGACATCGTCACGGTGAGCCCCGCCAGACGCGACGGCTTCCCCGGCCGCGGCCGCGTCGAGCGCGGTCGCTGCGTTGATGCTGATATCGTGGAGCTGGACGAACGCACGCACAGCCGCCGCGCTGGAGGACGCACTGCTGCCGAGTCCAGAGCCCGGCGGCATGCCTTTGGTCAGGGCGAGGTGGAGCGGCGCGCGCTTCCCCGTCTTGGCGCGGAGGTGATCGATGGCGGCGCAGGCGGCGTTGCGCGTCCACTCGCGCGGGATGCGTTCGGCGCCTGGGCCCGTCATCGTCACTTCGTCGGCTTCGGCTTCGCGGAGTTGAACCGAGTCGCCCACGCGTTCGAGTGCGAGGCTGAGGACGTCGAAGCCTGGGCCGAAGTTGCCCACGGTGCA